>CALBVA010000304.1 GCA_937969125.1 uncultured Verrucomicrobiales bacterium
CTCCTTCAGTTTTGGTTCCATGGACTCGGCCCAGACTTTGTAGCCGGCGGCTTTTGGGTGGAGGCCGTCGGGGACGAGTTCTTTATTGAGGTCGCCGTTTTCGAGGAGAAATTTCTCGGAGAGGTCGAGATAATGGATGCGCTCGCCGTCGTGGAGTTTGGCAATGATTCCGTTGATGGCGATATTGAGCTTTCGTTTCTTGTCGGTGGCTTTCCAGGCTCGAGGGAAGACGCCGAGGAGGAGGATTTTCGCCTTGGGGCAGGCGGCTTTCACCTGATTTACGATTGCCGTAATGCCGGCGGCAGTTTCAGCGGCAGGCTGTTCCTTGTGACCGGTGTTATTGGTGCCGATCATAATGACGGCGACTTTGGCATTCTGTTGATTCTTGAGGTTGCCATTGTCCAGTCGCCAGAGGACGTGCTCGGTGCGGTCGCCGGAGATGGCGAGGTTAAGAGCCTTGCGCGGCGCGTAGTATTTTTTCCAGAGATCGTCAGCATCGCGGTTCCAGTAGTGGGTGATGGAGTCGCCGATAAAGAGGAGATCGTGGGGCTTGGCAGCCTTCTTGTTAAAGCTTTCGTGGCGCTTCTTCCACCACTTTTCCTTCATTCGAGAGACCGGCAGGATTGCGGTATTTTTGGGTTTCTCGATTTCAGTTTCCTTCGCAAGGAGAGGTGAGATTGGTGAAAGTAGAGTTAGGGCGGCGAGGAGTTTGGTCATAGGGAGTTTTTATACGGCCTTTTTGAAGAGAAGCAATCGCGCGAAGACCGAGATGACGAATAGGCCGGCGAGAGTAGCGGCAATGCTGGCCCCAGCAGGAAGGTCCAGCTGGATGCCGAGGAAGAGCCCAAGAGCCGAGCCGATGGCTCCGACGAATCCGGCGACGGGGAAGAGGGTATCCGGAGTGGAGATGTAGGGTCGCACGATGGCGGCGGGAGTGACGATCATCCCGATGGCTAGGATACACCCGACAGCCTGAAGGGTAGTGACGAGGACGAGGATGAGGATTGCGAACGAGGTGTAGTCCAGGACGCGGGTGCGGATGTCGAGGCTGGAAGCCACCTCCTGATCGAAGAGGTTAATAACGAGTGCGCGCCGGAAGAGGGAGAGCATTGTCACTGCAACGAGTCCGACTCCGAAGCTCATCCAGAGGTCGAGATCCGACAGGCCGAGGATGTTTCCGAGGAGCCAGTCATCGAGGTCCTGGTTCGACCCAACGTGGCGCAGGACCATGATGCCCACCGCGAAGGCTCCGGTGTAGAGAACGGCGAGGACGGTGTCGTCGCTAATCTTCGTGAGTCGCGAAAGGAGGACAGTGAGCACTCCGATGGTGATGGCTGCGACCACCGCGCCAAAGAAGGCGCTGAGTACTCCGAGCGAAAAGATCAGGGTGGCGATCGCGACCCCGGGGAGCAAGCTGTGGCTGAGGGCAGTGAGCTTCAGCGGACTGCGATGCAGGAGGACGAAGGCACTGGTGTAGCCGTTCACGAATCCAATCACAAGGGCGGCAATGAGGGCCCGCTGGAAGATGGGAGGAATATCAAAATCAAAGAACTCGATCATTGTCGTCCGGGTGGCAGGAGTGGAGGGCGTGCTTCACGGCATCACTGCGAATGACTGCATCGGCAGGTCCGTAGGCGACCTGTGCACAATCGAGGACGAGGGCGTGGGTGAAGATGTCGGTGACGCTTTCGAGCTGGTGATGGGAGGCGATGACGAGGTGGCCGGAGGCGGAGAGATCAGTCAGGCTATCGGCGAGGTGGCAGCGGCTTTCGATATCGAGGCCATTGAAGGGTTCATCGAGAAGGAGAACGTGGGCTTCCTGCGCGAGAGCGCGGGCGATGTAGGTGCGCTGTTGCTGACCGCCGGAGAGCTGGTCAATCTGGCGGTCGGCGATGGCTTCAAGATGCATTGTAGCAATGGCCTGCTCGACCTTTTCGCGGTCGGTCTTTCCGAATTTTCGGAAGTGCCCAAGGTGGGGGAAGCGGCCCATGGCAATGATGTCCCGCACACGAATGGGGAAGTGGCGTTGATGTTGATCGACCTGCGGGAGGTAAGCAATTTCGCGGCGTGATTGGTTGAGAGGTTTTTCCCGCCAGAGCAGCTGACCGCTCTGGTGTTTTAACAGTCCGGCGAAGAGACGGATAAGGGTGGACTTACCCGCACCATTCGGGCCAAGCAAGGCGAGCCGCTGTCCACAGTGGGCGGAGAAGGTGACCTCCGCTAAAGCCTCTTTCGTCCCGTAGTGATAGCCGACATCGCGGAGATCTAACTGATGATGTTCGTGCCTCATTCGGAGCTATTCCAATCGAAGGTGACCTCCTCGGCGATCTCAATTTCACCCCAGATCGTATGACTGCGGTTTTCGAGACCCTCGGGCTGAAGTTCGAGCAAAAGGGCTGTCTCAGGTGTGCTTCCGGGCCACTGGACCTCGATATGCAGGGTGACGGAACTTTGATCAGCGGAGTAGGGAAAGAGGATCTCCTTGAGATCCTCCTCAGGATCGAATGTCCACGAAGTCTCTCCGATGGTAACCTTGACCGAGGTGAACGGGTGGGCCGAGCGGATGATAAGGTCCGCCGAGCGGATGGGGGAATCCTCAAGAGACTCCTCAGTCGCTTGTTGCTGCGCAGGTTCTTGACGAATGACTCCCGCCAACGGCCAGCCGAGAAGGGCTAATGAGACAAGCGGGAGCAGGGTGGCTAATACGGGTGAGCTGGTCATGAAAGTCACTTCCGAAGTCCGGCGACGATATTCGTCACGTTGCTCTGGATCATCTTCTGATAGCTCTTCACCGAGCCGTCGGCAATGAGTGGTTTCCCGACAGAAGCTCCGGAATGCTTTGCGATCTGGCGTAGAGTCTTGGGGTTTGCGGTGCTCTCGGGGAAAACGGTCGGGATGGCCTCGGAGCGAATCTGCTCGATGGACTTGGCCAGCTGTGCAGCGGAAATTTCCCCGTCAGCGCTTAGGCCCTGCACGAAGGTCGCATCGAATCCATAGGCTTTGCAGAAGTATCCGAAGGCGGCATGGGCTGTGATCAGGTGGCGCTTCTTTTTAGGAATGGTGGCGACTTGTCCCTTCACCCAGCGATCCAGTTGGACGAGACGGGCGCGGGCAGCCTTGGCATTTGCAGCGTAGATTGCCTTTCCGGCGGGATCGGCCTTAGTCAGCTCTTTCTGAATAATACGCACCGCACGCTCCATGTGGCGGACATTGTGCCACCAGTGCGGATCGATTCCGCCAACCGCATGGTGGGGGCAGCAGGCGTAGATTTGATCTTTTTTGGAGACCTTTTGTGATGGAATGGTGCGACCGACTTCGACGATGGTTTGATCCTTTCGAAGGCTGTCCTTGAGATCCTTGAGGTAGGATTCGAGCCCCTTGCCAGAGGCAATGACGATCTTGGCCTTCGCCATTTTACGAACATCACCAGTGCGAGGCTCGAACTGGTGGACATTCATCCCGGCCCGTCCGATCTCGATGACTTTGACCCGCTCTCCTCCGACATCTCGGATGGTTTCGGTGATCAGTGGGTGGAGTGAGGCCACATCCAGCGCGAGAGCGGGAAGGGCAATAAGGGTCGAAAGGAAGAAGAGAAGGGTTTTCATGGGGCGATTCTACAGGGAGATTTTAGGGGTCTAGCGAACTTCGCCGTCACCAAAGTGAAAGCCGAACTGGAGGAAGACGGAGTCATCAGTCCGGTCTTCGAGCTTGTCGTGCTGATACTGGAGGCGCACGTGGACGTTGCTGAGCTCGTTTAAATCAAAGCGGTGGGTCAGGGCGGCAGAGAAACGGTCGCGGTGCTCATAGTCCTCATAGCGGACATGGAGAACAGTCGGGTCATTGAAGCGATAGCTACCAAAGATCATCAGGCCGTCCTCGGAGGTGTCATCGAGGTGGAAATACTCTGCTCCGATTGTAAATTCCTGCCCGCCGGTCTCCAGACCATTGGCGCGCCAGGTGTATTGGTAGTCTGCGGAGTAAAGCTGGCTATCCGAGTCACGACCGAAATTTACTCCGAAGCGGTGCTGGTGGAAGTCGGTCTGATTATAGCCAATGAGCGCCCTTACGGTGACGACGTCATTTTCCAGGGCGAACTCCTCCTCTTCCTCATCATCATGACCCTCTTCTTCTTCGTCGTCATCGTCATGTTCTTCTTCCTCTTCGCCATGACCATGATCGTCACTAACGGCTCGACCGAAACTTCCGTTCAGTGAGAAGAAGCCCAGATCAAAATCCTTTTTCCACATCAATTCGACACCATCGGTGCGGAGTCCGTCCTCCCCGAGGAAGGTGGCGGTACTGAGGTTCGAATTGACGAAGTCCCATCTGTGAAGGTGCACATTATTCTGAAGGCCGAAGCGATTGAGAAAGCGACCGGCACGAATTTCAAATCCGCCGGAAATTTCCATGAATTTGATGAAACCTTCTTCCCACTCTGCGTCGAATTCACCCTCGGCATCGGTGAAGGTATTAACGTTCGCAAAGGCGGCGAACCAGTTGTCCACCCGGAGGTTCAGTCCGACATCAAGCCCCTGAAGCGCGGTCTCCTTATTAGGATCATGACCATGAAGCGCGAGGTCTTCAATGGACTCAGCAGAGGAGTATCCCGTCACTCCAGTGAGGTGGAGAGTCGGATCAAGGGTAACCTCGGCTTGAGCCGGAATTGCCGTGATGCTGATGAGAGCGATAGTGGGAAAGATTCCAAATTTCATGGACGCAATTAGATTGCGTCTATGAAAATAACTCGTCAAGCAGTTAAACGCAACTCTCGTGCGTTAATCGAGGGCAACACGGACTCTCATAAATCCGGTGCCATTTGTCACGATGGATTCCGGTAAGCGGTAGGTTTCGGTCACGATTCCCGGCGCATCGAACGAACGAGTGACCAGAGGTAACTGAGTCAGAGGCCAGGATGCCAGAGTCGTGGAGCCTTCGATATATAAGATGGTATTGTCTACATTGATTCGACGCGTGAGAGTAATCGTCAAATAACGATTATCACCCACTTTGGTAACAGCCCCAATCGGAGAAACGTAGTCGCCACTGGAGTTTTGCAATACTGCTTCAAGGAGGTCATCGATGCCGTTTTGGTTGTTATCCCCGCCGGCTGTTCCGGTGAAGAGGATGGAGTCACTGGTCCCGGGATTTCCTCCCGAAGTTGAGCTGATGCGCCAGGATGTTGGCGAGTTTGGATTGGCCTCGTTACGG
>CALBVA010000305.1 GCA_937969125.1 uncultured Verrucomicrobiales bacterium
TCCGAAGTTCCCCATCGGCTGGTTCAGGGCAATCGCCGCATCTCCCGCTGGAGCCATCCCGGCATTGTGTCTGAATTTTTTGCGTCTCCCGATGGCATCGACCTGATAGACAAACTCTGGCCCTTTCGAGTTTTGGGCTGCGACCAATTGCCCGTTCCCGTCATAATCGTAAGTCCAGTTTCCCTGGCTGCTGAGGACGGTCTTGCGCCGCCCGCGCTCATCGAAGCGCTGATATTTGAAGCTGGGCGCATCCGCCACACTGGAGCTGATCCGGGTCAATCGTCCCCCTTTTCGATGATCGCGCTCATAGAAGAGGTCGGCATTCCCGCGGTCGATCATCTGCACGGTCCGGGCGGCAGCTTCCCGGACGTAATCTGCCGACATCCAGCTCGTCGAAACTCCCGTCAACTCGAAGGAGCTGCCATTCCCGCGCTCGAAGCTCACCTGATGGATGGGGACGCCATTTTTGGTCAAAGTCACCCCGGTCCGTCGTCCCTTGTCGTAGGAATTGGTCAATTGATATCCCGCAAGAACCAGGCTTCCGTTGAGATATTCGGTGGTGGTCAACCGCCCATGGTCCCAATCCATCTCCCTGATTCCCGAGCGGTCGGAAACTCTCTTCACGTTCCCATCGGCTCCGGTATCGAAAGTCTCGCTGATCGAGCTGGAACCCGAAACAGCAGGGTAGGTGATCGAATTCAGGTCTCTTGCTCCGTCCTGAGAATAGCCGTAGGTGACATTTCCACCCCGGGCCAGGCTCATTGATTTGATCAGGCCTCCGGCAAACCACTCGGTCGCCGTTCCCGGCCCTGCGGGATAGTCCTTAGCCCCGGGAGTTCCAGCTGCCGAGACGTTGGTCGTTGTGGTCTGATCGACCTCCAAAGCTTTCACGGTATAATCCGATCCGGAGTCCTTGAGGGTGACCTTGACCTCCTGATCCTGCACTCCGATGCCGCTGAGGCTTTGCGTAGTGCCGTTGAATGACTGCGTCGCTGTCGTTCCAAAGGCCGTCAAGGTTCCCTTGCCATCACCCCAGGTTTCGACTCCCTGGGCCGTCCCGAAGATCGGGTCGGTGATGGTATTGATCCTGCCATCCGGATGGAACCCGATGGACGAAATGGCACCAGCCTGGTTTTCGGAAATTGATCGGAGGCTGAAGTCTCCGAAATACTGTGCTGAACGACTAATTAGTGGAACGGCCGGGCCGGAGAGAGAGGAACTCAGGAACTGCCCGCGATTGTTATAGGAGCTCTCGGAAATCCAACCACGGTCCGATTCCACCGTCATGCCGAGTCCGTCGGTATCGGGAGTGGTTGAAATCTCGATCCCTTCGGACACTGATCTGCTCACGGTTTGCCCGGATCGCGGGTAATAAGTGGAAACCGTTCGGGCCTCCGGTGCCTCCCAGTTTCCGTCAGACTCCCCAGTGGTTTTGACTGTCGTTTCAACCCTGGCACCAACAAAGGCCTGCTGACTTTCAAGATACCGATCTCCGGCACCAAGAGTTCCGGAACGATTGACATCAATGCCATACCGCGAGATCGAGGCTTGGGAAGCCGCTAGAGGCGGATCAGCCACAGTGGTAAATGGTTCGCTTTCCCAGACCATCCATCGTTGAGCATTGATGGGGAGACCGGCCATTTCCTTGACCACAACCCGCTCCGGGACACTGCCAGGTGCACTGTAATCGTATTCGGTGACATCAACACCTGCGGTGGAAGCCGTTGTCGGCTGTTCTTCAAAATGAGGGCGCCCCCAGGCATCCAACCAGACCTCGACAAATGAGCCATTTTCCAGAGATCGTCGGGAACGCAACAATCCCTTCTTAGGGCCAGCCTGCTGTTCGACAGTGACGGCTTCGCCAGAGACTTCCAAAGAAGTGTTGTTTCCCTCTGCGCCTTGATTGGAAAGAAAGGAGCCTGATCCCAGATCTAGCTTGAAGCCTCCCGTGGCTGAGGAGGTCAAGTTTTCATAAGTGGCCCTGGTCGAGTCTTCTCCATAAGCTATCGAAATTTCGAAGTCCTGGTTTCCTTGTCGACTGATCCCACGGAGCCGGCCCAGAAGATCACTGCTGACTTTGGCAGTTTCTCCATTGATCGTGGTCGTCACATTGATTCCGGAATCGTTGTAGGTCCTGGTCCCCGATTTTCCGTTCCATGAAAAGCTGGTAGGCCGATGAAAGACATCCCGCTGAGAGACCTGCGTCACGACCCCGAAGGGGCCGGTCTGGTGATTGAGAATCGGCAGGTGGGGGGCATAGCCAAATTGGGAATTTCGTAAGGGCTGGCCCAGAGGTCCCACCGGAAAGTCGTGATCCACCCGTGTGGGAAACCCCCAGCTATCGAGGGTCGCACCGGTGCCGGAAAAACCGGATAACTTAGTATTGGGAAGCCGGAAGTTCTCGAGATCATAGACTCTGCCGAACCTATTGATCTTGGTGATCGTTTTGTAGCCTTCCGTGACATCACTACCCGATAAAATTCCGCTTTTACGGGTGATTTCGATGATTTGGCCGCCCTGCCCGCTGCGGTTGTATTCAAATTTACTTCCATAGTCTCCGGCATCGGCCCGGGTTAAAGGTGCCCAAGGAAGGACCGTGCTCTCCGGGCCAGTCATAGCGAACTTAATCGTTGTTGAAGCAGTGTCTTCTCCCCGTATGAATGGGGCTTGAGGATCTGATTCGAGGCGGACGACTGCGCCCTGCCGCTCCCATTCCGTCCATTCTCTTCCGTAAATTTGTCCATTCAGTTTCAGGTCCGCCTGGAGCACTCCCGAGTCTGCAGTGTAGGTCGTTGACCACTGGCCTTGGGAAACTTGGAGGGGGGCTCCGGTGGACATCGACTCAGAATCGGGATCGGTGGGAGCGATCAGAGCGGTCTGCCATTGGATCTTACTTGACGGTGCTCCCGGAGAGTTTGTGGAGATCGCTCGCGGGTAACGGGCATTCGGATCGAAATTGGTCACCGAGCCTTGACTTACGTTTTCTCCATGAAAACCACTGTGCACTTTGGTGACCAGAGTGTCCGGATCGAGAAAATGAGGAACGGGGAATCGGGCGCTGTCTTCGTCGAACGTTTTGGGATCAAGGTCCTTGATGATCTTTGATTTCGAAACTGTGACTCCATTTACCCGGGTGATCTGTAAAGATGGTACCTCGGTTCCATCGCTCCCAATGGCTTGGTGGATAGTCATTGTCACTTGTCCTTCAGGGGCGTCGCTCGCATAGCTGCCGTCACTATCGGGTGCGTCAATGACCACAGATGTTCGTGAAAAAGGGCTTCCGTTGGGATGATTCGAGAAGGATCCGAAACTCCAGCGCGTGTTTTGATTATTTTTGACTTCAAAGCTGAAGGGAGCGTCCGGAAGTTTGAACTCAGAATTGGCACCTTCATTTGTGTTGGGCAGATTAGTAAAGCCACTGCCCGGTTTGATGATGTAGCGGTTGATCAGTTCGTAATCAGCCACAAGATCATCCTCAGAGATTCTCTCGGTAAGCTGAAGGTCGTCTTGATCGGCAGGATCACGGCGGAAAATGCCTATCTGAGTTTCAAGATCACGGAGATTGTGGGAAATTTGGAGGATGACATGTCGACCAATAATTTGCGCGATTCTGGGGCGTTCCCATGAGTTAATGAACTCATAGGGCAACATCTTGTTAGGGAGTGGGTAATAGGCGCCGTGGTTGGCAAATAGACCTCCGGTCCGAATCCCGGTCGGAGGAGTTTCCCCGCTTGGGAAGAGATTCCAGGTCTCGGAGCTCTCACCAACGGTTTCATAGAAGACCTTGAAATCCTGGTGGCTTCCTAAGAATCGTAAATCGGCTGCAA
>CALBVA010000306.1 GCA_937969125.1 uncultured Verrucomicrobiales bacterium
ATCCCCGCCGGCTGTTCCGGTGAAGAGGATGGAGTCACTGGTCCCGGGATTTCCTCCCGAAGTTGAGCTGATGCGCCAGGATGTTGGCGAGTTTGGATTGGCCTCGTTACGGAGGACCAGGGTGGGACCATCGCCATCGGCCGCATCAGGCCAGCCGTTATTGTCATCATAGCTCACGGAGAAAAGGACAAGGGAACCATTGAGCCGGAGCTCAACCGTGCCTGAGTTGTTAGAGAGTTTTTCAGCGAAATCCCCAAAGACTGTCACGCCCGGGTAGCGCATGGCGAATGCTGCCGCATTCCTCGCAATGGCGATGCTTTCGCCTGCTGCTAGAACACGATCAGTAATCGAGGGAAGATTGGTGAAGGCATATACAGCTTCATTGGCGATGGTCAGATTGGTCAGATCCAGTGCGAGGTTGGAGCGATTGGTAATCTCGATGAACTCGAAGTCATCATCGTCATCAAAGCCTGCCATAATCTCGGCGGTGGTCGGATCGTAGGGATGATAGTTAATCTCGCTGATGACAAGCTGGCCCGCTTCCGGCTGCGTTCCGGCCACAAACTCAGCGGAATTTAAGGCGGACCATTCGCCGTTCTGGAGGACGCGCGAGTTCACCGTGGTCGATCCACTAAGCGTGACCGAGTTCCCCTGACTAGCAGTCGCAGAGGCCGTTCCGCCAAATTCGCGAGGATCGCTTCCATCCAGAGTGTAGTAGGTCGTCCCGGACGCATTCGAATTGGTGATGGTTAGCTGGAAGGTCGATGGAATCGAGCCACCATGCTGATTGTATTGCGGCGCATCCACTGCTGGATAGAGTCCATCATTTTTCAACTGGGTGAGGACCACATCTCTCCGGTCGTTCGTCCAGCCCTTCATCAGATTGACTGCATTCTCCCAATCCGACTTATTCAGGGGATTGCCTGGACTCATGGAGTCACCCCATCGGGCAGCTTCCGCATCGATCGCAGGATCCAATGTCGCAATCCGCCTATCAATCCGGGCCAGAACCTCGGGATGGGTGAAGGCACCGTTATAAAAAAACTCGCGGTGCACGATGTCCCCGAACTTCAACCGGTATTCCTCACTCGCCATCATGTATTGATGGAAGTATTGCGGATTTGAGCGGGGGAAGGTCTGCTGATCGAGCGTGCTGCCAAACCAAAACGGCCCGGTGCGATCAATCGAGTTCGGATTCGTATCCATGCTATGCTCGAAGTCATGGGCAAAGAAGGTCCAGCCCCGATCGTCCGTTTTACGATTTCGCAATGCGAACCAATTATTCGAAGCGTCCACGAAGGTGGAGAGCGGCCCATCAAATGAACCGCAGTAGAAAACGGCGAGGTGATAAGCGGCCATATTCTCGACATCGACATGAACCGGTAGCGATTCGTCACGCACGCCATTCGCATTGAGACCCTGGATGCGAAGGTAATTTGGAATCCCCTCCGTAGTCCCGGTGATCGACTGCGAAAGGGTATAGCCTTCCATCCAGTCGACCTCGTTACCATCGGTGGTTTCCGTCGTGTAGCCTTCGCTGCGACCGGCCGACTTCAACGTATCATACTCCGAATCATCACCGCCGAGGTAGGATTCCGCGAAGTCCGCTTCCGCCCGTTCCTGTGACATGAAGACGCCCCAATAAAGTCCGTTCAGATAAAGATGATAGTATCGTGAGCGGGTGTAGGGCTGCCCCATGTCTCGCTGACTGTCGCGAGCGAACACATCACGCAGGAAGGTGTTCTTCAAGCTGCTGTCGAAGCCTTCTCTGCCTCTAAATGACCATGAATAATTCTGCGAAGTTCGCAAATCGAAGCCCTGGTATTCATTCACTCCTTCATCACCGAAGAGCGGGTAATTGAGCGTAGCATCCCCATAATCCCGGCGGAAAAAGAACCGGAAAGAATGCTTCGGATTAGCATCGCTTCTGGAAAACCCTCCCCGAATCCTGAGACCCATGTCGATTTGGAACCCCTCTTCCTCTCCATCAGGATTGTCATATCCCGGCGGGAAAATCAGCTCGAGAGATCCCGGACGCTCCGCCTCGCGGCCTCGTTGGTCGGCGTTCACGTAAATCCCGCGTGCGGAGTCAGTGAGATTGGCCTGATCAGTCACGATGGAAATCGAAGGGAGGGCGATGAGGGCATCGGCCACCTGCATTTCACTGGGAGCTCCGTTTGCCGCGGTATCGATTTCGTAGTCGAGAACCTGGCTGTTTACGTTATTCGTGGGCCAGCCCTGTGCCACCGTTCCCTGATTCTCGGCAGTCTCAGTCGGGAACAGATAGGTTTGCGTATCAACATTCGTCGGGAGAAATCCGCTCCTCGTCCCGAGTGCCCGCAGGATCGTGGTGTCATCGATGATCAGCGGCTCCTCATACAGAGTGCTGGTCAATGGGTCCGGCTCAGAGCCATCGATGGTATAATAGATTCTCACACTCTGGGTCGCGGAAGTGATCTCAACGGTTTGCGGACTATCGTAAACTCCACGATTGATGGAGAATGAAGTGTCCCGCACAAAGTCGGCGAAGCTATCACCGGAATTTTCTTCAGTCGGGGTGGGGGAGGTCAGGTAGAAGTAGCGGGCGAGATTCTCTGGAAGCACTCCGTATGAGGTGTTCCGGAACTGCCGGGGGTATTCATTGAAGACTGACAGAATCTTCGTGATGCCATCCGAGACCTTGATCAGAGCGAGGTATTCGCCATCCGAACTCAGACTAAAATTTGTGTGAGCTTCCGGAGTTGTGCGATCCTTTGATGAAGCGAAAACCAGGATCGATTCACCCGGAGCGATCGTTTGGTTCGGCAGTGCCCACTTGGTGAGGTTTCCCTCATCGTCCGTCAGGAAGTGGTCGTCATTGATCACTGTCGCCTGGTTCGTGGCATTAGTGATCTGAATCCAGTCACTGTGATCGCCATCCTCATCTTCAATCCCTCCGTCATTGTCGCTGAGAAATTCGGTGATGATCGGCTCCCCGGGCACGAGAACCAGCACACCGAGATCGCGGCTGTCGATGCCGTTGTCATTTTCCACTGCCAGGGTGAATTGCTTCGACGAGTCTGCGGTGAAGCTCTCCGTTCCGGAAGCCGCGACGGTCTGACCGTTCAGGGTCACCTCCGCCGTGCCGAGGGTTACCCAGCTGATGGTCACTGTTTCACCCGGGGTTGCGACTGCAGGAGTCGCGGTGAAGGACTCGATGATCGGCTGATCCGTCACCTCGACCGTCAGTAATCTGACTGCAATTCCGGTGGCGTCGGAGCAAACAAAACGATAGGTCGTCGTTTCGGTGGGGCCAGGATCGATGAGGAATGACCCCACGCCCTGCACATTCGTCGTGTCTACTTGGCCCACTCCACTGAGGCCTACGAGATTGAAGGAAGTCTCGATTTGCCAATTCAACATCACTGGGAAGCCCACCGGAATCCGTGGATGGTCCACCGTGGCCGAAAAGATCATCGGTCCCATGCTGCCGGCCACACCGCTCCCGTCAGGAGACAGCTGGATGAAGGTCCGGTCGTCTCCCGGATCTTCGGTGACTTTTTCCCAGTTAGTATCGCCGATACTCAGGGTGGCGCCCAGATCATCCTGTCCCAGCTGGAGGAGTTGATTCACCTCAGCGAGTGAGTAGTCGAGTGTTCCGTCACCGAGGTTAAAGATTGTCGCAACTTCCAGCGGATTGAGGGCTCGATTGAAAATCCCCACATCGTCAATTTTGCCATTCCAGATTCGGGTTGGCTCATCGGGATTACTTCCCAGAAATAAGGGGTTCGCCGAGGCCTCAAGATTCGGTTCCCCCCCGGTGGCTTCGAGTTCTCCATCAATATAAAGACGGGTATCCTTTCCTTCTTCGGACACTGCCACGACGTGCCGCCAGCCACCATTATTGACCGATGGGCCACCGGAGATGTCATCAGCGCCACCGGCGTAGGCCAGTTGGAAGGTGGCGCCACGTCGGGCCAGTCGCCAGTTGTTGCCTTCGCCCTTTGCAATCAGGGCTTGCCAGTTGTTGTCGAAAGTATCGACGTCGAACCAAGCACTGACCGTCAATGTTTGCGATGATCCATCAATATCACTGCTGGAGGGGATCGAGACATAAGCGTTCCCGCCAGTCGACATCGCGGTGCCGAATTGCCCGTCTTCGTAGGCCGCTGTGCCAACCCATGTGCCTCCGCTGTCGGAGCTTGTCCCCGCCTGCGCGGAATCGGTGAGATTATTATCGAGTGCCCAGTAGGACACCAGATTGTCGGTGGGTGAGGCTGTCAGCAGGGCTCCCGATAGAGGGAAAAGGCTTAGAAATCGCTTCATGTCTGCAATATTAGCCATGGCTACTTTTCATGGCTACCGTAAGTGATCTTGCTAAGAGTTCACTGATTAAGGTTTACCCGAACCCGCATGAAATACTTCTTCAGCACGTCAACGTCATCCACCAGACCGTAAATCGCTGTCACGGTACCATCGTCCGCCGTTGCCGAACTGATCAATGTCACTCCGTCCACGATCCAGGAATTTTCCTGAAGGTTCGATGACCGCTCCACCACGACGGTGGTATTGTCCACGGGTGGAAAGTATTTCACCGTCAGAGTAAGAAAGTCCCGCTCACCGTCACCAAGATCCAGTGAGACGATCTCACCGACCGGTTCGAAATATGCTCCGCTTTCGTCGCGTAGGACCGCTTCGAGAAGGTTCGAGACACCATTGCCGTTGTCGTCGCCATCAGGGTCGCCGGTGAAAGGTTGCCCGTCGCTCGATCTCGGATTTCCGCCATTTGCCAGGCTCGCCCGCCAGGAGCCGGGCTGATTCGGGAAGGCCGCGTTGCGAAGGACCAGGCTTTTGCCGTTCCCATCCGCGCTGGTGGGCCAGCCTTCGTCATCCTGATAGCTGACCGAGAAGAGGATCTCGGTATTGTTCTTCCGAATCTCAATCGTTCCAGCAGAGTTGGAAAGCTTTCCGGCGTAGTCGCCCGGGAAGGTCACTCCGGGGTATCTTTCACTAAAGGCCGCCTGCTTCCTAGGTAGGACGATTCGCTCGCCGGGTCCGATTACCCGCTCCGCTGGATCGGTGATACTCGCGAAGGAGAAGGTAATCTCGTTCCCGATGGAAATATTAGTCAGATCGATCAGCTCGTCAGAAGTGTTGTGGATCTCGATAAATTCGAAGTCCTCGTCACTGGTGAATCCTGCCGCCATTTCCGAAGCCGTAGGGTCAGCTGGATGGTAGTTGATCTCACTGATGACGAGGTCACCCAAGACCGCCGCCTGCCCGACTACAAATTCCACGGCCACGAGGGCAGACCAGCTCGCATCGCTTTCGCGCACCCGTGCCATCAGCGTCGTCGATTGATTGATCGGCAGAGAGGTTCCGCTCATCACGCCAGCTTTCAATGCGCCCCCGACTTCGCGTGGATCGCTGCCATCGGTGGTGTAATAAATCGTCCCTGTTCCGTTCGGATTGCTGAGGGTGAGATTGAATCCCGCCGTCACCGATCCGCCAAAGCGGTTGAGCACCGGAGCATCCAGCGCGGGGAATAGGTCGTCCGCCCGCAGCTGCGCGAGGAGGGTGAGATTACGATCCACCACCCAGCCTTCCAGTTGGTTCGCGGCTGCGGTCCAATCGGTCCGGGTGAGGGGAACTTCCTCGCTTGGTGTCTGGGTATCACCCCAGCGCGCTGCTTCCGCATCGATGACCAGATCCACCGTGGTGCGGCGCTTCGCGAGCATTCCGAGGACGTTGGAGTTCGTCAGGGTGCCGCCATTCAGGAGCTCTCGCTGGGCGAGATCTGCGAAGCGCATGCGATACTCCAGATTGTTCGAAAGATGCTGATGAATGTATTGTGGATTTGAGCGATCAAATGACGAGCGATCCGCGAGATTCTCACCCCAGAAGGGGCCGGTTCGATCCTCGGTTCGCTCCGGCCAGGTTCCCAGGCTGTGCTCCATATCGTGTGCCATGAAAGCCCATCCGCGATCATCGCGCGCGCGATTTCGAAGAGCGAACCAATTGTTAGAAGCTGGATCATTTTCGAATTCCTCCAGGAAAGCCGAGAGAGGTCCATCAAAGGAACCCGCATAGAAAATGAGGAGGTGATAGGCGATGAGGTTGTCGATGTCATAGTGTATCGGAAGTTGCGCATCGCGTTGACCGGAGGCATTGAGACCCTGCAGGGCAAAGTAGTTGGTATTTGAGCTGGGGGAGTCATTGCCCACCGCCACCGCGAGGTTGTAGGCGGTGGTCCAGTCGGTCGCATTTCCGTCCGCCGTTTCGGTCTTGTGTTCGTCCACTCCGCCGCTGGATTTCAGGGTGTCGTAGTCCTCATCTGCTCCGCCGAGATAGCTATCACCGAAGTGTGCCTCCGGCCGCTCTTGTGTCATGTAAAGTCCCCAATAAAGCCCATTCAGATAGAGGTGGTAGTATCGCGACCGAGTGTAGGGCTGATCCAACGCACCCTGTAAGTCACGGACCAGCACGTCGCGCAGGAAGGTATTCTTGGTGCTGTTATCCTCGTTCGCGTTCAGGCCATTGAGCGGCATTTTGAAAGCCCAGGAATAGTTCTGCGAACATCGGAGATCGATCTTGCGGAATTCATCAGTTCCTTCTTCACCGAAGAGGGGATACTTCAGGGCGCGCTCGCCGTATTCCGGACGGAAGAAAACGCGGAAGCCGTGTTTATAGTTGTTAAAGGGATCGCGCGAGGCACCGCCGCGAATCCGGAAGCCGCAATCCAGCTGGAAGCCCTCCTGCGGGCCGTCCGGATTATCATAGCCCGGAGGGTAAATGAGCTCCATCGAGACCGGTCGTTCCCAATCACGTCCCCGGTTCAGTGGGCGCGCGTAGATACCGGTATCATTGTCATAGATATTCGCCAGATCAGTGACGAGTGAGATAGACGGGATGGCGAGAAGGGCGTCAATCATTCCCTGATCTGTCGTGCCCACCGTCTCGGCTGGCTTCATCCGGTAATCGGTCCTCTGCTCTCCGATCTGTCCGGCGGGCCATTCGTATTCGTAGAGTTCCGGTTGCGGGAATTTTGGCTGCTCGATCGTCCACGCAGGAAAGAGGTAGCTCTGCGTATCCACGTTCGAGGGAATCCATCCGTCCTTCACTGCAATCGCGCGCAGCGTGGTGGTCTTCGTGATGACAATCGGCGAGTTGTAGAGAATGCCGTTTTCAGCCGAGGGTAGCGTGCTATCCACGGTGTAATAAATCTGAGCCCCCTCCGTCAGCGTTTCGATCTCCACCGCCTGATCGGTATCATAAAATCCCCGGTCTACGGAGAATGTAGTATCGCGGGCGAAGTCCTCAAAGGTCTCCCCTGAGTTCAATCCCTCCGGCGTCGGAGTCTCGTAGTAGGTGAAAGTCAGGAGGTCGTCTTTTACCCCATAGGAAATATCCGGAAACTGTCTCGGGTAGTCATTGAGTTCCGTGATGAGGACATTCAAGGCACCCTCAGCTTTCACCAGTGCCAGGTATTCGCCTTCTTCCTTCAGGCTGAAATTAGTGTGCGCGGGAGAGGGGGGAGTGTCATCGCCCCCCTTGCCGGATGCCCAGATCAGGATCGATTGACCAGCAGGAATGGTCTGCGCCGGGATGGCCCACTTACGCGGGGAATCCGGATCGTCAGTGAGGAAGTAGTTTCCATTGATCACGGCATCTACGGCGGAGGGATTTGTCAGCTGGATCCAGTCTTCTTCGTCGTCATCCTCATCGGTGATGCCGGTGATATTCGTTGCGAGAAACTCCGTTAGAATTGGCACTCCAGGCTGCACCACATTGAGCGAGATGGTCTGCGTCATCGTATCCAGGGGATTCGTAACGACGATCTCATAGGTCCCGGAGACAGAGGGCGAGAGAACCTCGCTTCCGCTACTTCCTTTCGCCACTCCATTGATAGTGACCCCGGTGGCATTGAGCACGTTCCAGGTCAGGGTGGAAGATTCACCCTGGCTAATGACATCCTGCGAAAAGGAAAAGACATCGATGATTGGAGAAGTCGTGATCTCCACCGTCACTGTTTCCGTGGTGGTCAGACCATCGGCATTCGCCGCCGAGAGTGTGTAGGTGGTATTCTCGGAGGGTCCCGGATTGAGCGTGATCGATCCGCTGCCCCCGCTCGTGTTCGCGGTGACATTTCCCACGCTTTGATCGATGCTGAGATTAGTGGCGAAAGCATCAACATTCCAGGTGAGGGTTATCGGGAATCCTGAGGGAATGAGTGCCCGATCCGTCGCGAAGGAGAAAACCTCCGGCCCGCGTTCGCCGGCCACTCCGGTGCCATCGGCTGCTAGCTTTACGAATGTGCGCCCGTCCATTGGATCGCTCGCGGCATAACTCCACAGCGCTTCGCTGACTAATGCCGAGGATCCGACGCCGCCGTTAAAAATCTCGAAGACCTCATTCACCTCATCGAGGGTGTATTGATAGGTGGGATTCAGAGCGAGGTCGTAGATGGCCTTGATTTTTTCCGAGCTGAGATCGCCGTGGAAGATTCCCACCTCATCGATCTGTCCGTTGAAAATACGATCCGGTCGATTGGGATTGCTCCCGATAAACATCGGCCGGGTGGCGTTTTGATTCAAAAATGATCCCGCTGTGCTCGTTGCGATTTGCACCCCGTCGATATAAAATCGCACCGGACTCCCGAACGGAGCGACTCCCACGAGATGGTGCCACTGGCCGTCATTGAAATTATTCGAGGTGGAATTAACGGGCGCCGGACCGCCACCGAAGAGGTAGTCATTGGTCTCGTCAAAGCGCGAGATCCGCCAATCATTACTCTCGCCCTGTCCCACTATGGTCTGCTTCCGAATCGTGAATTCATCCGTCTTCGCCCAGACGGAGATTGTCAGGGTCATCGCCTTACCATCATTGTCCGGGCTATTCGGCACGCTGATATAATTGCTTCCGTCCAGGTCGATTCCCTGCCCGAGAAACCCAGGCCCGTAGGAGGTCGCCCCGACAAAGGAGCCATTGTCCGTCGTTGCCCCGTTCGGTGCGGTGTCATTGGCGTTACCATCAAGCGACCAATAGGAGGCCAGAATGTCTGCCTTCACCGAAAAACCGGGGAGCAGGAGAATTAGGAGAAATTTTGAGAAACCGCACATAGGGATGATCTGGATCGCTCAGAATACCTAAGCGACTTTTCCCTCCGGAGCAAGTCAAGCTAATCGAGGGTGGTGACACGCCAAGCATGCTTCTTTACATTGATTTTACTCAATTATCCTCGAGTTGCCGAATACTCTAATAGCGAATCCCTTCCGTCACTCCGGGATTTCACCCTATCGCCTTATCACTCACAATCTCACCCATGTTCACACCCACCATCCTCGTTGTTGAAGACGATTCCGCCGTTCGTCAGGGAATCGTCGATGCCCTGACTTTCTCGGGTTACGAGGTGATTTCGGCTGCCGATGGTCGCAGCGGACGGGAGGCCGCGCTCACCGCCGGTTATGATCTGCTCCTGCTGGACCTCGTGCTTCCACACTTTACCGGATTCGAGATTCTGGAAGCCCTCCAGAGTCAGCGCGCCGGACAGGCCGTCATTATTCTTTCTGCCCGCGGAGAGGAAAATGACCGCGTGAAGGGACTGAAGATGGGTGCGGACGACTACGTCGTGAAACCTTTCAGCGCGCGCGAACTCCTCGCCCGCGTCGATGCCGTTCTCCGCCGTTCCACCGAGCGGCAGGCCCTCAGGCAGACCTATGAAATTTCTGGTCGCACCATCGATCTCACCCGCGCGGAAATCATCCATGACGGCCAGGCTTCCGAGCTCTCCGAGAAAGAATCCGCCATTCTAAAATATCTCATCGGCAATCCTGATCGCCCCGTCCCTCGTGACGAGCTCCTCCGCCACGTTTGGGGGATCGACCCCAAGCGCATTGAGACCCGCACCGTTGATATGCACATCGCCCATCTCCGCAAGAAGCTTGGAGACCAGTCCCAATCCATCCTCGAAACCGTGCGCGGGCGGGGGTATCGTCTCTCAAGAAACCCATGAATCGTAGTGGAAACTGGCTCGTCTGGTCGGTGCTTCTCGCGTGTGCCGTCCTCATCTTTGGCATGTTCGCCTGGATCACTCGGCGTGCTCTCGATTCTGAGAATGAACGCCTCACTGTGGAAGCGTCTGCCCTCCGCACGGAGCGGGTGCGGCTCTCATTGAACCGCATGGATAACATCGGTACGGATCTTCTGGTTTCAGAGAATCTCCGCCCGCCTATGCACTATCGGGCTTTCTTTTCTCCAGCGAATATTGTCACCAATGACCTCCGTGGAGTTGAAGAAGGAGTGGTCCTCCAGGTTTCACCCATCATGAGAAACTCCGGGGAGTTCATTGACCTTCACTTCGAGATTCAGCCGGACGGGAAAATCTTTTCGCCGCAGGTTCCGCGTGTAGATCAACGCGAACGCGCCTGGAGTGGGGGGCTGGAGAATGCTCTCATCGACAAGATGTCTCGCAGGCTCGCGAACCTCAATAACGTTGTCCCTACCCGCGAAGAAATCGCTCGAGTCTTCCACCAGGGGTCGCCAGATCAATTGGCAACTGCCGAGCGGGAGAGGGCTGAGGAAGCGAGTGTCTGGATCGCAGACAATGCCAGTGCCATCGCGCCTCAAAGCAAAAAATTTGGGGAAGTCTATCAGAACAATCTTAATATCAGCGAAGAGAAATCCCGTACCGATTCCTTTAATAAACGCGTCAATCGTGCTCTTCAAAATTCTCGTTCAAATCAGGTCCCGCTTTCTCCCAGCAAGCAGGATAAGGCTGGGAAAACGAAAGGAAAACTTCAGGATGACCAGGCGAAGTCTAAAAGAGGCCCTGAAGGCCCGACCGTAGGGATGACAAGACCCACAGTCAGTCCCAACGGTATTCTCAGCGTCTCGCCCTTCATGCCCCTTTGGCACGGTCATCAACTCTTCTACCTCCGCGAAGTCCGCCGTCTCCGTAGCGTCACTTATCAGGGTATTTGGATTGCAAGGAGCGCCCTCGAAAAAGCCCTCGTGGCCGAAGTTCCGACCGATCTCGGTGGCACCAAGCTCGTCCGCTCGGACCAGGCTCCGCAAGAGTCTCATCGCCTCGTTTCTCTCCCCTGGGTACTCGATGTCGCACCGCTTCCTCCTCTGGAAGAGGTTGGCTGGACCCCACTGCGTAAGACTCTCATTGCCGGATGGAGTGCTGCGGTTTTGGCAATGATTGCCCTCTTCCTGCTTCTACGTGGCGTCATGAAATTGAGCGAACGCCGCGCTGCCTTCGTCTCATCCGTCACCCACGAACTCCGCACCCCGCTCACCACCTTCCGCCTCTATTCGGAAATGCTCTCGGAAGACATGATCACCGATGAAGCGAAGAAACAGGAATACCTCCGCACCATGCTCGGCGAGTCTGAACGGTTGAATCACCTTGTGGAAAACGTCCTCTCATACGCCCGCATCGAGCGTGGGAATGCCCGCTCGAAGTTCGAGAAACTCGCCGTCGCAGATCTCATCGAGCGCATGCGCTCTGTTCTTCAGCGACGTGTCGATCAGGAAAATGCCGCCCTCTCCATCGAACTCGCAAACGATCTCGGCGAAGTCGAAACCGACATCACCGCCGTCGAGCAGATCCTCTTCAACCTCATTGACAACGCCTGTAAATACGGTCTCCCTGATACTGTCGACGAAGGCGAAACCGGCCACATTGTCCTGAATGTCTCCCGCCTCCCGCGTGGTCTTGTCTTTGAAGTCAGTGACGAGGGAAGGGGAATCGCGCGCTCAGAAAAACGACGCCTTTTCCGAGCCTTCCATAAGAGCGCCCTCGATGCGGCCCATGATAAACCTGGCGTCGGTCTCGGTCTCGCCCTCTGCCGCCGCCTCGCCAAAGCTCTCGGTGGTGACCTCCGCCTCGGCAGTAAGCGAGCAAAAGGAGCCAGCTTCGAACTGGTGATTCCAGGGTGACCGTGATTTTGAATCGCGAATGTTGGAAAAAGCCTTTCCCATCGCTACCCTCGCCATGTGAAGCGCATTTTGGTGGGACTTTCAGGCGGGGTTGATTCCTCGGCAGCGGCAGCCTTGTTGCTCGAACAAGGCTACGAAGTCGTCGGCGGATACATGAAAAACTGGATCAACGAGGAAGGCCTCCCCGGAGACTGTCCTTGGGAATCCGACCTCGAAGACGCACACGCCGTCGCACAGAAACTGGGCATCGAGTTTCGAGTCGTGGACCTCATTGACCAATACCGCGAGAGGATCGTGAACTATCTCCTCGAAGGATACCGCGACGGCGTCACTCCGAATCCCGATGTCATGTGCAACCGTGAAATGAAATTTGGCGTCTTCCTGGACTACGCACTCGCGCAGGGATTCGACGCCGTTGGAACTGGGCACTATGCGCGCCGTCGTGAGCGGAAAGATGGCAATGCCCACCTCCTCCGTGGAGCCGACCCAAATAAGGATCAATCCTACTTCCTTGCCATGATGACTCAGCACCAAGTCAATCACGCCCTCTTTCCCGCTGGCGAAATGCTCAAACCCGAAGTGCGCGATGTTGCACGTCGCTTCGATCTGCCAACCGCCGAAAAGAAAGACTCACAGGGCATCTGCTTCATCGGAAATATTAAGATGAGCGACTTCCTCCGCCACCATGTCCCCGACTCACCCGGTGAGATCGTGGATCTCGATGGCCGAGTCATGGGTCGTCATGACGGGCTCCACCTCTACACCCTCGGCCAGCGAAAAGGTCACGGCGTCGCCTCACCCCGCGATGGCATGGCTTACGTTGTTGTTGGGAAAGATGCCGAAGCCAATCAGCTTGTCGTTGGTTGGGATGAAGAAACCTCCACCGGCCTTTACACTAACAAATGCACTGTTGGTTCCCTCTCCTGGCTTGGCGATCCTATCAGCCGGGGTCGCGCTGAAGTGCAACCCCGCTACCGCGCCAAATCCGAAGCCGTCGAAGTCACTGAACTCGACGATGGAAAACTCGCCCTGGAGTTCACCCGCATCCAACGCGCCCTCACCCCTGGTCAAATCTGCGCCTTCTACGACGGAGGCAGACTCATCGGCGGCGGAGTCTTCGAGCGGGTAGGTTTGAAGGAGTGATCCTTTCCCTAGAACTTCGCACGGCATGTGCTAAAGCCGTGTTGTGAATCGCGAAAAGCAACGTCTCGCCCAAGACAAATCCCGGGAATCGAACTGGAAACGCTGGGGGCCTTACCTCTCTGAGCGACAGTGGGGGACGGTCCGTGAGGATTACTCGGCCGATGGTAATAGCTGGGAGGCCTTCACTCACGATGACTCCCGCCGCCGCGTTTACCGATGGGGCGAGGACGGCCTCCAGGGCTGGTGTGATCGCCAATGCCGCCTTTGCTTTTCTGTCGCTCTCTGGAACACGAATGACAGCATTCTCAAGGAACGCCTCTACGGGCTGACCGGTCCACAGGGGAATCACGGAGAGGACGTGAAAGAGTGCTACTACTACAAGGAAAGCACGCCCACTCATTCCTACACGAAGGCACTCTACCGTTACCCACACGCCGCTTATCCGTATTCGGAAATCATTGAGAAGAATGCCTCCCGAAGTCGGGAACAGGCCGAATTCGAGCTGGAAGACACCGGGATTTTTAATGAGAACCGCTTCTTTGACATCGAGCAGGAGGTGGCCAAGCGCGGACCAGACGATCTCCTCTGGCGCATCACCGCGACTAACCGGGGGCCAGACTCCGCGCCGCTCCATATCCTTCCGACGGTTTGGTTCCGCAATACCTGGCGTTATGGAAATCGTGAGGACGATCAAAAAATCCCACCCACGATTTCTCGGGAAGGGGACCACTTAAAACTTTGGCATGAAGAGCTGGGCGAGTTCGAATTCCACGCCGAGTCACCGGGTACCGAAGGCTGCTTCCTCTTCACCGAAAACGAAAATGACAATCAGGTCCTTCACGGGACTGATAACCACACGCCCTATGTGAAGGACGGCTTTCACAAGCTCATCGTGAATAAAGACACTGCTGCGGTCTCGCCTGACGATAAGGGAACCAAGGCTGCAGCTCACTTTATCATGGAGATTCCAGCCGGGGAATCGGTCGAGATTCACTGCCGCCTCTGCCCGAAGGACACCGGGATCGAGGCTCTGGATGACTTCGCTGAAA
>CALBVA010000307.1 GCA_937969125.1 uncultured Verrucomicrobiales bacterium
CAGGGCAAGGATGTCCTCATCGTCTTTGATGACCTTTCCAAGCAGGCCGTCGCCTACCGTCAGGTCTCCCTCATTCTTCGCCGCCCCTCCGGTCGTGAAGCATATCCCGGTGATGTTTTCTATCTCCACTCCCGTCTCCTCGAGCGCTCCGCACGTCTCTCCGAGAAAGAAGGCGGCGGTTCCATCACCGCGCTTCCCATCATCGAGACCCAGGCTGGTGACGTCTCCGCCTATATCCCGACGAATGTGATTTCCATCACCGACGGACAGATTTTCCTCGAGACCGACCTCTTCTACCAGGGTATCCGCCCCGCGATTTCCGTGGGTCTCTCCGTCTCCCGTGTGGGATCGGCCGCCCAGACCAAGGCGATCAAGAAGGTGGCCGGCACAACCAAGCTCGACCTCGCTCAGTTTCGCGAACTCCAGGCATTCGCCCAGTTCGGATCGGACCTTGACGATGCTACCAAAGGAAAGATTAACCGCGGTCAGCGCATCGTGGAGCTCTTCAAGCAGAACCAATACTCCCCGCTCTCCATGGAGATGGAAGTCGCTGTTCTCTGGTCCATGCAAAACGGCCACTTCGACGATGTCGAAGTCGAGCGTGTCAAGGAGTGCCAGAATGCTCTCGAGGAATTCCTCACTACTCGCAAGTCCGACCTTCTTCAGAAGATCGCCGACGAAAAAGCCCTCTCCGACGACATCGTCTCCGGTCTCAAAACTGCCCTCGAGGACTTCAAAGGCAGCTGGAAGTAAAACTCTTCAGAGTTTCATTCCTCATTCTCAATTCTTAATTCCTAATTAAAAAGTGGCCAACCTTCGTGACATCCGCCGCCGAATCAAATCGGTCAAGAGCACTGCGCAAATCACCAAAGCGATGGAGCTGGTGGCTGCTGCGAAGATGAAGAAGGCCCAGGACCAGGCCCTTGCTGGCCGTTCCTACGCTGATAAGCTCAACACCGTTCTCGTTAACCTTAAGGAGAACACCGATGAGGAATCCCACCCCCTGCTTGCCAAGCGCGAGGGGAAGAAGGAACTCATGCTCGTCATTTCCACCGGTCGTGGACTCTGCGGTGGTCTCAATGCGAACCTCTTCAAAAAGGTCCTCGCTGATTCCGGAGAAGAGACCGACTTCACCACCTCCGGTAAGAAGCTCCGCCAGTCGCTTGCCAAAGTTGGTAAGAACATCGTTTCCGATTGGGAGGTCGCCGACCCGGTTCCCTTCAATGACGCCAAGCCCATCGCGAAGTACCTCACCGACCAGTTCCTGAGCGGTGAATATGATAAAATTAGCGTCGCCTTTAACGACTTCGTCAGCACCCTGACTCAGACTCCTAACGTCACCCAGCTCCTCCCTATCGAGGCCGCTGGCCTTGCCGAAAAGCAGGATTACGAAGGTGTCGGCAAGGATGAAATTGGCGAGACCGATCACGAAGCGGCAGGTGCCGACTACGAATTCGAGCCCAGCCCTGAGGGAGTCCTTGATAAGCTCCTCCCGCTTTACATCAACTTCCAGGTTTACCAGATGCTCGTGGAGGCCCGCGCTTCAGAGCACTCCGCCCGCATGGTGGCCATGAAAGCCGCCACCGATAATGCCAAGGGCATGATCAAAGATCTGACCCTCGAATACAACAAGGCCCGTCAGGCCGCCATCACCGCCGAGCTTCTCGAAATCACCACTGCCATGAAGGCGATGGAGTGATAGGCAGCCCGATAAGGCTAATCTTTCCCCTTCTCAAAAATTTACCCAGTCCAGGAACTGAACACAGACAACTGCTAACTGACAACTTCCCATCATGAGCAACCAAGGAACCATCGTCCAAGTCATCGGCGCCGTCGTCGACGTCGATTTCTCCGCCGCCGAAAAGCTGCCGGAGATTTATAACGCTCTCGAGCTGAACTATGATCTCTTCGGAGTGGCGACCAAGCTGGTCCTCGAAGTCCAGCAGCACCTCGGTGACGGTTGGGTTCGCGGTGTGGCCATGAGCACTACGGAAGGTCTCAAGCGCGGTATGAACGTGACCGATACCGGCAAGCCCATCGCGGTTCCCGTCGGTAAGCAGGTTCTGGGACGCATTTTCAATGTCACCGGCGATGTCGTGGATGAGAACCAGCTCGCCCTCGAGGACGAGAACCAGCGTTCGCCCATCCACCGCCCGGCTCCGACTCTCACTGAGCAGTCCTCTACCACTGAGGTTCTCCCGACCGGGATCAAGGTCATCGACCTCATCTGCCCCCTCCTGAAGGGTGGTAAAGGTGGTATGTTCGGTGGTGCTGGTGTGGGTAAGACTGTGGTCATCATGGAGCTCATTAACAACATCGCGAAAGCACACGGTGGTTTCTCCGTCTTCGCTGGTGTCGGTGAGCGAACCCGTGAGGGTAACGACCTCTACTGGGAAATGATCGAGTCCGGCGTCATCGCGACCGAGAAGGACGAAAAAGGTCATCCAAAACTCGATGAAGCCGGTAACCCTGTCCTCGCTTCCGGTTCCAAGGTGGCTCTCTGCTACGGTCAGATGAACGAGCCTCCGGGTGCCCGTCTCCGCGTCGCGCTCTCCGCCCTCACCATGGCCGAGCACTTCCGTGATGAGGACAACTCTGACGTTCTTCTCTTCGTTGATAATATCTTCCGTTTCTCCCAGGCCGGTTCCGAGGTGTCCGCACTTCTCGGCCGCACGCCATCGGCGGTGGGATACCAGCCGACTCTTTCCGAAGAAATGGCCGGGCTTCAGGAGCGAATTACTTCCACCAAGAAGGGATCGATTACTTCTATTCAGGCCGTTTACGTTCCTGCGGATGACCTGACTGACCCCGCTCCTGCTAACACCTTCGCTCACCTCGACGCGACCGTGGTTCTGGAGCGTTCTCTTGCGGAGCAAGCTCTCTTCCCGGCGGTTGACCCGCTCGCCTCCACCTCCAAGGCACTTGCCCCGGAGATCGTGGGCGAGGAGCACTACAAGGTCGCCCGTGGCGTCCAGCTCGTGCTTCAGCGCTATAAGGACCTTCAAGACATCATTGCGATTCTGGGAATGGACGAACTTTCCGACGACGATAAGACGACCGTCTTCCGCGCTCGTAAGATTCAGCGTTTCCTCACCCAGCCCTTCCACGTGGCTGAAATTTTCACCAACGTTCCCGGTGTGCTCTGCCCCATCGAAGACACCGTGAAAGGCTTCGCCGAGATCCTCGATGGCAAGCACGACAGCGTCCCCGAGTCGAACTTCTACATGAAGGCCGGCATCGACAGTGTCGAGAAGAGCTAAGCGCCCCATTCATCTGAATTCACCCATCTGATCCCATGGCATTCCAATTGGACATCGTCACTCCCGAGAAGAACATCTTTTCGGACACCGTGGATGACGTCTATCTCCCCGGAAGCGAAGGTGAGATGGGCATCCTGACTTCACACGCTGCACTTGTGGCTCCTCTGCAGCCCGGTTCCCTTCGTTATCTGAAGGACGGGAAGATTGAGGAACTTGCTGTCGGTGAGGGATTCGTCGAAGTTTCGGAGGACAAGGTTTCCGTCCTCATCGACCTCGCGATTGGTGAAGACGCCATTGATGAGAAAGATGTCGAAGAAGCGATGCAACGTGCCAAGGACGCCCTCGATGGTGTTGATACCGACCACGACGAGCAGATGGCCCTTCAGGTCATCATCGCGAAATCCGAGGCCATGCTGAAGCTGAAGCGCAAGGGTCGCTAAGCCTTCGCGCAGATCATTTCATAACGGCGGTCTCGAAGGAGTCCGCCGTTTTTTTGTGGCACTTCCTGAGCGTCGACTTTGCGAACGGGAGCCTACTTTGACTTCGCCCACGAATAGATGTTGTCTTGATTTGTTTCCGGAGTGCCGCTTTTGCCATCCGGGCCGTAGCACCAGACCAGAACTTTAGTGTTATAGTGTATTTCATCGCCAATCGCGGCTGGTTCTCGCAGTTCATCGTCGTAGTCGTAGTTTAGGACGAGTTGATAATGGTTACCCCAGGGGTCGAAGAGGATAGCTTTGTTTTCTTCGCGAAGAAGGCCTCCTCTCATTTCTTTCGCTTGTGGAAAATCGACAAAGCTCATTTGCTTGAAGTTTTCTTCCTTGGCTGATTCCAATCCAACTAGTCTCGACATCAATTCGTTGTCGGAGCTCTTCTCTCCGTCAGTGCTCTCTGTTAGTGCAAGTGGCAGCTGTGAGTATTCGTCATAGTAATTTTCGACACCCACGACCAAGGTGTCCATTGCGGTCCGGGCGGAGACGATATCTGCCACTTTTGCCTTGGGGCTAATTTTTCTTTCCGTTGAGTCGGTGACATCGCTTGATTTGCTTTCTGGTGTTGCGCTGCCGTTTGTTTCCCCTGCCGGCTTTTGATCGTCGCAAGAGCTGAGGCAAAGACTGAGGGAAGCGAGAGTGAATAATATTTTCATAATCCCCGTGATAGTTGAAAAGGCTGCGGATGCCAGTTTTCATCTCCGCCGGGTGATTTTAAGGTGAGGATTGATGAATCCAAAACCTCACTGACTGCGGACCATTCAGCACATGAAAACGATGAATGAGGCGAAAAGATTAGGGGTGCTTCTTTGCTTTGCGGTGAGCGGTTCCTTGCAGGGTGCGGAGTCGGTCTCGCAGACCTTGGATGAGAAGTTTGAAGAGCGTCAGGTGATCGAGGTGCCGGTTTTACCTCCGGGTTTCCCGTTGTCGGTGAGTGCCAGCTTTAGTGCGGATTTTACGGGTCTGCTCCCGATGTCCGACACGATGCAGCATGTCACAGGTGAACTGCCGGAGGCGGGTCAGCGGACGATTTGGTTTTCGTGGACGGCACCCAAGTCAAGCTGGTTTGAAGTCTCAAACAGTCGGTCCAACCTGAGGACCATCGCGGCGGTTTACCAAGGGGTGGACCGGACATCGCTGACGGCGGTGGCGGTGCCGAGGGTCGAGACGATTCGGCGGGAAAGCAAAGTGTATTTCGAGGCGGTGGCAGGGGAGCGATATGAAATCGCTGTCGCTGATTATTCCGGGGCACGGGACGGGGTGGTTTCAGGGACGATTGGAGAGGCCTATCCGTCGACGAATCGATATAACGAACCCCGGGTGGCAATTGAGGTGGCATCAAGCTTGCCGGCTACATTTTCCGCAGATGCCGTCCCAAGTCGTGGCAGGTCTGAATACGGGGTTTGGTTCTGTTGGTCCGCACCGGAGGCCGGGCTTTATCGCTTCACCAATGAGTTTGGGGTTGGGCTGGGGCGGTCGGGATACAAAGTGATTGCCTGGTCTCCTTCAGGATCTGGCAGTGGAGACTTGGTCGAGTTGAAACAGGGCGCTGGGAGGATGGGTGCGGAGTTTTTTGAAGTGACTGATGGGGAAAAACTCTTTTTCGAGGTGACCGGAGGGCTGGTCTCGAGCTGGGGCAGTTCGACGCAGGCTCTCTCGATGCGACTCAATCTGGCTGGAGTCACTCCCAATGACGACTTTGCGGATTCAGTGGAAGTTGTCGGTCAGGAGGGGGCGATGGAGGGGAGTTCAGTACGAGGTTCACTAGAGTTGGGGGAACCCTCGCAGGTGGACCCGGATCTCGATCATCGCTCAATGTGGTGGCACTGGACCGCTCCAGCAGACGGACGGTTTAATTTTCAGGCCGGCGGAGCGTTGGCGACCCGGGTTTCTGCCTTCACTGGGTCGCGGTTGGATCGTCTGGAGCTGGCTGCCGCGGGTCGGAATTGGTTGGATTTTCCGGTATTGAGAGGGGAGAGGTATCAGTTGCGGGTTTCGACTGATGAACGGAGTTTAGGGGAGTTTGCGATCAGTTGGAAGTTCCTGCCCGTAGCCGAAAACGATCTTTTGATCTCGGCCGAGGATTTGGGGAGCGGTGAGGTCACGGAGGTGACGGGTTCCTGGGTGCAGGCAGGATTATCCGTGGATGAGCCCCAGCCCATTGAGGTATGGATTGATCGATCAGTGTGGTATCGATGGAAAACTGAGGAGCGGGTGATCGCGGCGATCGAGTCCCAGCAGAGTTCGGGTCTCAGTGTGTTTCGGGATCTGGGGTCGGGAGTGATGGAGCCAGTTAAGGCAGACCAAGGTTACGATTACTTCGCGTTTCCTGCAGAGCCGGGCACGGATTATCTGATCCGGATGGGCGGGCAGAGTGAGGGAGCTTTTCAGTTCGAAATCAAGACGCTGGACCCACTTCCGAATGATGACATTGAGAATGCTCTCGTCTTGGAATCGGCGCTGATGGTGAGGAGTGAGGTGAGCAATCTCGCGGCAACGGCCCAGCCGGGCGAAGATGGCGAACGCTCGGTATGGTGGCGGTGGGCTGCCCCGTCGACAAGTCAGGTAGAAGTGAGAGCGTCTCCTGGCAGGGAAGGATTATTGAAGATCTTTACCGGAGACGGAACGATTGGCGGGCTGGAGGAGGTGATGCGGACCAATTATGAGCATCGGTTTCACCGTATCCTGCAAGTTGAGGAGGGAACGGTCTACTGGATCTCCGCGGACATGCCCAGCGTCGGAGATGGCGTATTACAGCTGTGGATTTCCCCACACGATACGAGCTGGATCGCTCCAAATACCTTTTTTGCGGATGCTACCGATCTAGGGTCTGAGCTGACCGGTGGAGGTGATTTCCCATCTGGGAGAACCTTCACCGAGGAGGGGGAGCCCGTCGCTCTGGACGGAAGAAACGGGCAGATCCTTGACCTCAATTCTATGTGGTGGACTTGGACTGCACCGGAATCGACAACGATGGAGTTGGTCTTTCTGGCGCGTCGTTCGGATGATGAAGACGTCTTCACTGCAGTGTGGACGGGGGACTCATTGGCCGATCTCACGCAGATCGCGGGTGGCGGAAATGAGGATGCGGTACTGCTGCGCTTCAGCGCGGTGGCGGGGACGACTTATCGGATCTCGGCGGGGGCGGACTTCGCGGATGGGATTTGCCTTATGATTCGCCCGGCCTCGCCGCTGCATCATTTCCTGACCGAGTTACCGGAGCAGACCGATGAGCTGGAGGATCTCTGGGAAGAGAGCTATCAAGAAGATGGGGTGACGAATCTAGAGAGGTTCATTTTCAATCTCGATCCGCTTCTTCCGCTCTCCAGCGATCCGAATGCGGGTAATCTGCCCTCGATCTCGATGAGCGGGGAGTTTCTGGAGCTGCGTTACCGGGTCCGTCCGGAGTTGGCCAATGGAACCGGATCCGTGACAGTAATGGGGCAGTGTTCGACGGACGGTTTGGTTTGGGAAGACATCGAGCCGGAGGATCTGGGAGACGGCAATTACGTGGTACGAACTCCCATCGAGGAAGGTATTCCCTGCAAGCTGCTGCGAGTGGATTACCGGATTATGGAGCTGGGTCTGCCGATGCAGATTGGGGGTGGCTTTAGCGATTAAATCTCTGGATCACCTGCGAGCCAGAATCGTGCGCACCGCCTCGGGATAGAGGCGGTGCTCTGCTTTTTGGATGCGATGGTGGAGGGACTCCGGGGTGACGATGGCGATCTCGCCGCCGAGGTCACTGGCCTCAATGAGAGCCTGCAGATTACTCCTCTCGCCCGAGCCCAGAACTGCGATTTGTTTTACTGCGACAATGTTCCCCGATTCCGAGTCTAACTCCATTGTCTTTTCTGATTTCGTCGCTACGTTCGCGCCGTGAGCACCCCGGCAATGACTGTCCCAGACGCGACCGGCCACTTCGGCCAGTTCGGCGGCTGTTTCGCCCCCGAGACCTTGATGACTCCGCTTGATGAGCTGAGCCTGGCCTACGAGGAAGCGAAGGCCGATCCCGCCTTTCAGGCTGAATTGGATGATCTCCTCCACAACTACTGTGGTCGTCCCACGCCTTTGTATTTTGCTGAGCGTTGGACGGAAAAACTCGGCGGCGCGAAGATTTATCTGAAGCGGGAAGACCTGCTGCACACCGGGGCGCATAAGATTAATAATGCCATCGGCCAGATTCTTCTCGCGAAGCGCCTGGGGAAAAAGCGCATCATTGCTGAGACCGGAGCAGGTCAGCACGGAGTGGCCACGGCCACGGTGTGTGCGCGATTCGGGATGGATTGCACCGTTTACATGGGTGAGGTCGATATGGAGCGGCAAGCTCTCAATGTCACCCGCATGCGCCTCATGGGTGCCAAGGTGGTGCCAGTCACCGCCGGGCAGGCCACCTTGAAAGAAGCGGTCAATGAATCCATGCGCGATTGGGTCGCGACGGTGGATGACACTCACTACATTCTCGGTTCTGCCCTCGGTCCGCATCCCTTCCCTATGATGGTGCGGGATTTCCATCGCGTCATCGGATTAGAGGCACGGGAGCAGATTCTCGAAAAAGAAGGTCGTCTGCCCGAGCTACTCGTCGCCTGTGTCGGTGGCGGATCGAATGCCATGGGCCTTTTCCATCCCTTTGTCGGTGACAAGGACACCCGCCTGGTCGGAGTCGAAGCTGGAGGGGAGGGGATTCTGCCCGAGAAGCACGCTGCCCGATTCCAGGGCGGAAAACTTGGCGTCCTTCAGGGCTCTAAAACTTGGCTCCTCGCGAATGACGATGGCCAGATCGAGCTCACGCACAGCGTGAGTGCGGGGCTCGATTATGCAGCGGTGGGGCCTGAGCACGCCTACCTGCAGGACATCGGGCGCGCTGAATATGTTTATGCCACGGATAATGAAGCCCTCGCCGCCTTCCGGGAACTTTCCAACACCGAGGGCATCATTCCCGCTCTCGAAAGTGCTCACGCCATGGCCTATGTCTCAAAGGTTGCCGGTGGAATGGGCAAGAACGAGGTCATCATTGCCAATCTCTCCGGTCGTGGGGACAAGGATGTGGAGCAGGCTTCGAAGTATCTGCACGAGGAGCTGGGCTGACGTTGGCAGGATAATTGCTCAATGCGTGGAGCCTTGGAAATTTGAGAACTCAGCACTGAGGCGCTGAGAGGCCTGCGAAATCGGGCGGCAAGTTAGAGCGTACCCTTCCACCAATCTCCGTCTTTCTCCCAATCTTTCCGGTCCTTGTCCTTTGATCCCTTTGCTGAGGTCGTTTCCCCCGTTGGCTCCTCGTCATCTTCCTCCCTCATCAGCTCTTCCAATTCATCTCTCTTTCCCGCATTGCGGATCATGGAAATGAGAATGGTCATTAGGGCACCGGCGGCGAAGGCCAGAATGACCAGCATGGAGACGGCGAGAGTGTCTTCCGGCGACATCGGGCTAGCCTAACCTCGCTTTTGAGAAGTGGAAGCGGGAAAGATTCTGTGAAAAAGTCACCCCGCTGGGCCTCTTAGACTGATCTCTTCCGAAACTTTTTACAAAATTCCCCACGATTGGTTGACAAGCCCTCCGCTATCGCTAGTCTCCGCCTCCCGCTCCGCCGGAGCCGGATTTTTCCCAAAACACTACTCTTTTTACGGCCATGAAAATGACTTACCAGCCCTCCAAGCGCACTCGCAAGAAGCAGCACGGTTTTCGCGCACGCATGGCGAACAAAGCTGGTCGCGGTATCCTTAAGAACCGCCGTCGCAAAGGCCGTAAGCGTCTCCTCCCGAAGGGTGCCGAGATCCACTTCAAACGCCACACGGTGCAGAACAACACCAAGTAAATCCGGCGCCGCTCTCCTGCGGCTTCCTTTTCACTTGTTGTCCGGACTTTCGTATTTCCGGTTTTCCAACGCCCAACCGTTGTCCCCGCCTCGCACATGGACCTGAATCGTCAGCGTCGCATGCGCCAGTGGGGGGAATTTCAGGTTGTCCGTCAAAAAGGCCAATCCGCTGCCGGCCGCTTCGTAGTCGTCGGATCCTACGAGGATCCCACTGCGAATGACCGCCGTTTCGGTCTCGTCACCTCGAAAAAGGCAGGAAAGAAAGCCGTCACGCGGAATCTCCTCCGCCGCCGCTTTCGCGAAATCATCCGCAAATGGGGGGACCACCTCCCGCCCCGCCAAATGGTGGTCACGATTGCCCGCTTCCGCGCCGCCCAGGCCACTCACCAGGAGCTGGAGGCGGACTGGCTGAAGGTCGTCAAACGCCTTAAGATCTGGAGTGACGAACCGATCGCCATCCCTGTCACTACGCCGATCCTTCCAATCACCCCTGCCCAACCAGCCGCACCCGAAGCATGAAATTTCTCATCCGCCTCGGCATCCGCGCCTACCAGATTTTCCTCCGCCCCGTGCTGCATGCCGTCGGTGGACCGGGAGCGGGATGCCGCTATGAGCCCAGCTGCTCGCACTACGCGCTGGAGGCGGTGGAGACCTATGGCGCACTCAAAGGGAGCTGGCTCGGGATTCGTCGGATTTTACGCTGTCATCCGTGGGGTGGGTGCGGTTATGACCCCGTTCCGTCGCCCCGCGACTCCGGTCAGGCGCGCCAGGCTCCGGCCAAGGTCACCTTAGATGGCTCTTCAGATTCTTCTCCCTGCGGCTGTGCCGCGCAAAGTCCTCCCACCCACTCCTCATAGATCATGGATCGTAAAGCTTGGATCGTCCTCATTGTCTGCGGCATTTTGCTCGCGCTGAATATGCACTACGCCGGCAAGGCGAATCTCGAAAAACAGAGACAGGAGCTCGCTGATAAAGCCGATAAAGAGAAAGCTGCTAAGGAAAACCCTGCCGATCCAGTCGACCCTGCGAATCCTGCCGCTCCGGTGAAGCCCGTCGAACCCACGGCACCGGAAGTGGAACACATTCTCAGAACAGAGAGCAATGCCTTCACCCTTTCCTCGAAAGAGGGCGGGATTGTCCAGGCCGAGTTTCTCCAGGAGCGCGCCGTCCACGGTGAGTCTAATGTCACCATGAATGACCTCGGGCTGCATCGCATCGGGGCACTCACCACCATTTCTGGCCAGTCGCTGGAGAAGAATAATTACAAGATCTCCAATGAGCAGTCGGAGGACTCCATCACCTTCATCGGTAAGACGGATAACAATCTCATCGCCAAAAAAATCTGGAGCAAAACCAGCGAAGGCGCGGGTCAGGGCCACCGGCTCACCCTGAAGCTGATCCTTTCCAATGACACCCCGGCTGAGATTTCCATCGGGAAGATGGCCCTCTTCACCGGCTCCGCTGCGCCTGTCCATGATGATGAGCGGGAGAACTATCTCAACTTCTTCTGGCAGGAGGATGGCGACTTCGACTCTGAGACCAGCGGATACTTCGGTAAGATGTTCGGCGATGATCTCACCGAATATCGCGACACCAAGGAAGACCCCATCCAGTTCGCTGGTGTGGAGAATCAGTTCTTTGCCACCATCGTTTCGCCCGCCAAGGCGGAGCCCGGCACCTTCCGTGTCATCCCGAAGAAGGTCGAGATTCCCTCAGCCCGCGGCAATGGCACCCTCAATTCCTTCCACACCTTCCTCACCCTTCCGGACGATGTCATCCCCGCCGGTCAGACCCGCGAGTTCACCTACGACATCTTCGTGGGACCAAAAAATAACGGCCTCATCCGATCCCTTGATGGCGATAAGGCGGATGTGATGGACTACGGCATGTTTGGCTGGATCAGCTGCCCGCTCAACTGGACCCTCAACAAACTCGCCACCCTTTTCGGGGCCACCAATTCATCGAATAACTGGGCCTGGGGATGGGCCATCATTGTCCTCACCCTCATTATTCGCACCATCATGTGGCCGCTCCACGCCAAGTCCACCCGGACCATGAAGCGCATGAGCAAGCTCCAGCCGAAGATGAAGGCGCTGAAGGAAAAGTATCCCGATGATCCGCAAAAAGTGAATCAGGAGACGATGAAACTCTACCGCGAGTTTGGCATCAACCCCATGGGCGGCTGTCTCCCCATGCTCTTCCAAATCCCCGTTTTCTTCGGCTTCTACAACATGCTGCAATACGCCGTGGAGCTGCGGAATCAGCCCTTCCTCGGCTGGGTGAACGATCTTTCCCAACCCGACACCGTGACCACCATCGCGGGGCTTCCCATCAATATTCTCCCCATCCTCATGGCCGTCACCATGGTCATCCAGATGAACATCACGCCGAAGACCGGCGATAAAATGCAGCAGCGCATCTTCATGCTGATGCCGCTCATTTTCTTTTTCTTCTGTTACAACTTCGCCTCGGCTCTCGCCCTCTACTGGACGACCCAGAATATCTTCTCCATCGGACAGACCTGGCTCATGCAGAAAATGCCCGAGCCCGATCTGAAGACCAGTGCCAAGGCTGGTAAGAAGTCCTGGATGCAGAAGCTCGCCGAGCGTGCCGAGGAAGCTCAGAAGCTCCGCCAAGCCCAGCAAAAGGGAGGTCGCACCCCGGCTGCGAAACAAGCGAAGCCGAAAAAGCCCCGCGGTCCAAAAACCGGGGGCTAGGCAAAGTCGCATGATCGGTTCCGATCCTTTTCAGGGCCGGCTCTCAGGAAGCGGGAAGTGATTTTCCTTCACTCAATCCCACCCAAAAGCTGCTCCCGCTCCGTCTCGCTGAGATCGGCTCTGATGACGGCAGCTCTGGCTGCTTCGGGATCCTCGGATTTCCAGTGGTTGACCACGTTCTGGATACTGCGGAGTCGCTTCTGATCATCGGAAATGGTCTCCGCCCAATCGAAGGCCGAGGTTGGATCTGTCTGTCGAACGTGAGCCACGAGATTCGCCGTCGCGGAATCCCGCGAATCTCCGGCAGGTAGGGTATCGATCCACCCCGCCGCTCCGATCGGGTCCACACCCACCCAGTTGGCGGCCACGCTGGAGACCGCATTGTCACGGCTTTTCCCTTCGGGGAGTTCTGCGGCCCATGCCGCCGCGCTCTGTGGGTCATATTGAGACCAGTAGGTGGTGATGGTACCCACTTGGTTTGTAATACTGGTTTCCAATTCCTGATCTCCTTCGACTTCTTGGGAAAGCTGAGTGAAGAGGGCCGCTGCCCGCTCCGGCATTGTGTATGAGAGGGCAGACAAGGTGGTGACTGCTGTTGGGTAGCGGTCCTCGGTCGGTAGCGTCTCCAGCCAGCTAATGGCTGCGTCCGGATCACTGTTCGTCCAGGCTTCGGCAATCGCATGCATCGCGTTCTTTCGATCCTGCGGGTCTGTTACCGACGCCAATTTCGCAGCGGCGGCGGCAGGATCGCTGGACGACCATTGACGGTAGAGGCCAGAGATTGCGTTTTTACGTAAGGAGTCATTCTCAAGGCTTTCGGCCCACGCCATCGCCGCAGCGGGATCCTTTTGAGCCCACTGGGCAGCGACTTGCGAGATGGAATGATTGCTCTGGTTGGTTTTAGGTGTCTCCGGGTCAGTGAGGTAGGCCGCCGCCCCGGCAGGATCTTTATTGATCCAGCTATTGACCAGCTGACTGGTGGCATTGGTGCGGGAGACCGGGTCGTCCAGATTGATGACCCAGTCCCGGGCTGCTTCGAAATCTTGCGCAGCCCATTGGTAAACGAGATGTTGAATTGAGTTCCGCCGGGCTGCTGTGGGAAGTTTTGTAAAAAGAGAAGCGGCCCTTGAGGGGTCCTCAAGCGTGAGTTGGGAGATCGCGGAGCCGTAGCCCTGTGTGCGCCCTGGGCCAGGGGGCAAGGAGTCCAGCCAAGCCAAAGCGGCGGTCTGATCTTTTCTCATCCATTGACTTGCCAAGCTCCCGATGGTCTGGTTCCGGGTTTGAACGTTCTTAATCTGATCAAGCATCCCCGCCGCTCGCGCCGGATTCCCGTTCGCAAATCCGAGAATAGCACCGCTCATCGCCTGCGAGCGACTGTTGAGATTCTCAATCGATCCCGCCAACGCGAGGGCGCGCTCCGGGTCGCGCTGGGCGATTCCGTAGACCAGCGAAGACATCGCGGTAGCCCGCTTTTGCGGATCATCGATGCTGCGGGCGTAGGCTTCGACAGCATCGGGGTCCTTGGCGGCCCACTGCATTAGAAGCTGATTGGAGTTCGTCATGATGACTGAGGGTAACCCTCCGTGATGATGATTTTTCCAATCCCAGATGGGATAATAGGGGCTGGGAAATCCGTTTTCATCAACCTCACCGAGGATTTCCATCATGGCTGAGGGATTGGAATCCATCGCGACTTGGGCGATCATGCTGAAGCCGTTATTTTTAAGCTGGGGGTTCGTGATATCTGCCAGCATCGCCCGGGCCCGGCCCAGATCCTTCTGAGCCACTCCCCGCAGAGCAATTCCCAGAAACAATTGTTGGAAGTTTTTCTCCGGATGGTTCGCCGCGAGATCGAAAGCCGCAAAAGGATCTGCCATCACCAGGTGGTTAAAGGCACTCTGGCGTAGCATGTAAAAGCTGGGATCTTTTTGAAGATCCTCGGTCAGGCCATTGAGGAGCTCGATGAGATCACCGGGCTGCATGGGTCCAAGTAATTCCCGCAACTTCAGGGAGGTCGCGAACGGATCAATCGGATCAACGAGCGCGAGCAGGCCTTCAATGTCACCCGTCACGGCAGGGGAGGACCCGGTGGCAGAAGATGTGGCCATTTTCGCGCCGATCACCCCGCCCCCGGATTTTTGGGCGACCTTCCGCGAACTGGTCGGCCCATCCTTCATCGGCACCGTGGCGTCGTTAGACGGCAGAAATCTCTGGCCCACAAAGAGCCCTCCCACGAAAAAAACGGCACTGAGCCCAATTGCGGGCACCGCCTTCAAAGAACTCCTCATATCTAACAACCAGCGACCGCTAACCCCGCCTTTGTCGGATATTCTAACAAAAAGACCCGCGAGTGAAAAATGCCTGACATGTGTTTCTAACACACAGATCAATTTCGTAGCGGATGGTTGACAGAACGGTAGTTATTCATAACAACACTGTTCTTATGAGTATTTCAGCGACTGCGAGACGCACTCCGTCCGAGGCTCTCCGACAGGTCTTTGGCTTTGATCAATTCCGCCCGCATCAGCAGGGTCTCGTTGATGGCTTGCTCGCAGGTCAGGATGTCTTTGGCGTCATGCCCACCGGCGGGGGAAAGAGCCTCTGCTACCAGCTTCCGGCCGTCGTGATGTCTGGTTGTGCCGTCGTCGTCAGCCCACTCATTGCGCTCATGAAAGATCAGGTCGATGCCGCCCGCGCAAACGGCATCCGTGCGGCTTGCGTGAACAGCGCCGCTTCACAGGAAGAGCGCGTGGAAGCGGCGCGCGCTTACCGGGCGGGCGAGCTCGATCTCCTCTATGTCGCTCCCGAGCGGCTTTGTCTCAATGGCTTTCTCGATAAACTGCGGAACTGCCCCACCAAGCAGCCCGCCTTTTTCGCGATCGATGAAGCTCACTGTCTTTCCGAATGGGGGCACGATTTCCGCCCGGACTACCTCTTCCTCTCCACCCTTAAGAATGAGTTCCCCCAAGTTCCCGTCGCAGCCTTTACCGCGACCGCCACCCATCAGGTGGCGGAGGATATTGAGAAACGACTCAACCTCAAAAAAGCGGTCAAAGTCCGCGCCTCCTTTGATCGAAAAAACCTCCATTACCAAGTCCGCGCGAAAAAGGACTGGGAGCGCCAGCTCGTCGAATTTATCAAAGCGCGCCCAGATCAGTGCGGTATTGTCTATCGTACCAGCCGGAAGTCCGTCGAAGCCACCGCTGCCCTCCTTCGTGCGAACGGCGTCGATGCGCAGGCCTATCACGCCGGGATGGACAATGACGATCGCTCCCGGGTGCAAGAGGGCTTCCTTCGTGATGACTGCCGCGTCATCGTGGCGACGGTGGCCTTCGGCATGGGCATCGATAAACCGGATGTCCGCTATGTTGTCCACGGCGACCTCCCAAAAAATCTCGAATCCTACTACCAGGAAACCGGCCGCGCTGGTCGCGATGGTGAACCTTCCCAATGCCTCCTCCTTTATTCTCCCGCAGACGCCTTCAAGATCGTGCGCTTTTTCGATGAAATCGAGGATGAGAGAGAGCGCGAACGAAATCGTGCCCTTCTTCGTTCAATGGAAGAATTCGCCTCCGTTCCGACCTGTCGGCGGGCCGCCCTGCTGGGATACTTCGGCGAGAAAGTTGCGGAAGAAAACTGCGGTGCTTGTGACTTCTGCGACGGACATTTCGAATTTGTCGATGCCACCCGCGACGCCCGTATCGTCCTCTCGGCCATCGCACGGACTGGCGAGCGCTTTGGCGCGGTCCACCTCTGCGACATCGTCATCGGTGCGAATACCAAGAAGATCCGCGAGTGCGGTCACGACCAGCTAAAGACCTACGGCGCGGGAAAAGACCAAGCAAAGAACCACTGGCGTAGTATTCTTGATGCCCTCATCAGCGGTGGGATTGTCCAGATCCCGACGGGCGACTACGCCGTGCCCAAGCTCACCCCGCAGGCTTGGAAAATCCTAAAAGGTGAGGAGAAATTCTCCCAACATCGCGACCAACGAATCGAGCCAGAGAAAAAAGCATCCCGCTCCGCCGGGGAGGAAGACTTTCCCTTCCACCAAGGCCTCTTCGAGCATCTCCGCCAAGTCCGCAAGAAGCTCGCCGATGCCCGGAGCGTTCCGCCTTTCGTGGTTGCCGGGGACCGCACCCTTCGTCAGATGGCAGCGCTTATGCCGCTTACCGATTCCGCGATGCTGAAGATCCACGGGATGGGGCAGAAGAAGTATGATGAATTCGGCGAGGACTTCCTTTTGGAAATCGGCCTCTATCTCAAGAAGTATCCCGAAATCGCGAGCGAGCGCCTTGCCGCTCTTCCGAATCAGGGTGAGCTGAAGCGCGAAGTCAGCGGGACCTATTTACAAACTCTCGAGCTTCTCCGGAAAAACATCACCCTCGCGCAAATCGCCAAGCAGCGTGGAATGGCGCAAGGGACCATCGAGACCCACGTCGCTAAGCTCATCGAAGTCGGAATGGTCACCGATCACCGGAAGTTTGTCTCCGAGGAAAACGAGATCAAGATCCGTGAACTCATCGAGAACAAAGGCCCGGAGTCGCTCGGTGCCATATTCAAAGCCGCCGGTGAAAAAATCCCTTACGGCGAAATCCGCATCGTCCTCGCATGCATGGCTGCGGAGTAAAAGCAGCGCAGCCAAAAAAAAGCGCGGGTCAACCGCGCCTTCGATGAATGATCGTTTAGGAAATCTTCCAGTTGGGATTTAAAGTCCTCTCGGCTGGAGCGTTCACAGAGCCGCTCCTCGTAGTTTTTCCAGCTTCGCCAATGGAGCGAGCGATGAACTAAAGCAGTGTGGGATCCTTCGAAGAGGATCTTCTGGATCTCCTCGATCCGAGCCTCCAGATCCCGATCATACAGCGGGAGGTGCGTCACGATGTGGGGCTGCATCTGGCTGTGGATGAGCTTTGGGTATCGGAATCTCACCCGGTGCCTGCAGTCGTATTTCATGAGGGCCTGCCGATTGATGAAGCGATCGCTCAGGTCGTAGCGGGTGGAGGAGACGTAGCGCAATGAGGTCTGTGAGATCCCTTTTTTCAAAAGGCGAACAAGGTGAGGACGCACCAGAAAATGCTCGGTTGGAGCCTTTGCTTTCCGCCGATGGCTCTTCCAATAGCGCCCAGTAAAGATCCCTTTTCGGCAGTGCTGGTAGTTTTGGAAATATTCCAAGGCTTCCTCCATCTCTTGAGCGTCCGATCTCCGAAGTGCCTCTTCCGTGAGCACAAAGAATCTCTCGAATCCTCGTTGAAAAGGTTCGTCCAGTTTTACCTTGGGAGTGTTTTGCTGTCGTTCTATGAGGTCCTGGAGCTCCCGATAGAGTGAGCGAATCCATTTCTCATTTTTGATCTGCTGATCGCTATTCATCGTCATCGTAGGGGTGAATGAGTTTCTGCTTTGTCCGCCGCCGTTCTTTGCGATGCCCGATCTGGCGGATTTGTTTCGGAGTCAGCTCTTCCTCGTCGCGTCGTTTTCCGGCCCCGGCCATGAGGCAACCGAGGGGCTGGATTTCTGCGACGATGGTGGCGAGGTCGAAGTCCTTGATCTGTTTTTTAATCCCCTTCGCGTCCTTGTAGGCCACCGGGGTTTCGCTGATATCCGGTCGGCCATTGAACCACCGTGCATCGATGTTTCTGGTTTGATGGGCGATGACATGCGCCTTCTGATCCGCGCCTGGGAATTGCCGTTTCAAGGCGGTGCGGGAGAGGTTCCGCCCGGCCCCGTGGGGTGCGAAGGAGAGGTGGTCTTCATTATCCCGACCCAGGACGAGCAGAATGGGCTCCGCCATATTGAGCGGGATTAGTCCGGGAAGCGGGCGGCCTTGCTCATCCTTCCACGCAGGCGTGGCACCCTTACCATGGTAGAAAAGATCGCCGCGTTTCCAGACGAAGTTGTGCTCGTTGCCAAGTTGCTCCACTGCCGTCGAGCCGATGCGGTCTAGAAATCGCGCGTGGATGCTCTCGTGATTGGCGCGGGTCCAGCGGGCGACATACTGCAGCGCCTCCCAATACTCCCGGCCTTCGGGTGAGTCGGCATCCAGCCAGGCCGCGGCGTCCGGAATACGGTTTCCGACTTTCGCGGTGTGCTTTAGAGCCGCGCCCTGGCCTCGTTTGTAGAGGTGGGATCCCAGACTGCGCGATCCATGATGGGTGACGAGGGCGCGAAGCTTTCCACGGAAGTTCTTGAAGAAATTATGGCCGGTCGCCTGGAAGTCAGCTGCGATTTCATCGGTGATTTCAATCTCACCGATAAAGGCGAAGTGATTGCCATCGCCCTGATCAGCAATGTGGATTTCGGCTCGGTCGCGAAGGCCCTTCAGGAATTTATTTTCCCACACATCTTCATCGAGCACGGGGTGGGGGACGAGGTCGTCGTGATGCCTCCCGCCCGGACCGAAGCGGGTGGACTTGGTCAGGGCATCCAGCTCATTCGCGACCTCTGAGCGGGCTTCGTAAAAGGTCGCATAGAGAGAGCAGCAGATATCGGCAGAGTGGGCCGAGGGAATGATGGCTTTCTCCACCGCGATGGCTCCGCCCACTGGGATGGTGGCCGGGGCGGGGCTGGTGGGGCAGGCATCCGGCATGAGGGTGCCGCGCTGGATGATGGGTACTTTTAAGAGCTCCGCCATCCGGTCGCGGACCTTGGAGAGATTGGATTTCTCTTCCTTGGTGTCGGCACGAATGGCCTCGGCACAAGGAGCGGGCTGCTCACGTAGGCGGAGCTTTGGCGTGCCGGTGCCGAATTCACGGCGCAGCAGTTTCAGGAGGTATTTTTGACCAGTGATACCACGGAGGCGGAGCTCGGCGATTCGTTCCAGCATGGGATCGAGCTGAGGTCCTTCCGGGTAGCCGGCTTTAATGAGGTCTTTCGCAGTCATGAGGCGAGTGAGTTTGTCGATAAGGTGACTTCCGGCAGGAAGATCCGCCAGTCGTCAATATTGTATTTATTTTGGATGAAGTCGGTGACCGGCCTCCGGGGAGGAATGGCCGGTGGGGTGAGCAGGGTGAGGCCTGCTTCCTCGGGAGTGCGGTCAGCCTTTCGGGTGTTGATTTTCCGGTCGGAGAGCACGCAGTTTTCCCAGGTAGTGGGACCGCCGCGCGAGGCGGGGATGACGTGGTCGATATTGGCTTCGGCCAGGGTTAGGGCGCGACCGGTGTATTGGCAACGACCGCCATCGCGCTCCCACAGCCCGCGAAGTCCAAATTTCAGACGACGACGAGGGAGGCGATCGTAGGAGGATAGGACAACCACGGTTGGGATGCGGACGCGACCCCGAATGGTGCCCAGCGATTGATCGCCCTTGCGAACAGGGAGCGATTGCCAATCTTCCCAGGCCACAGGAATCATCCAATCCGGCCCGTAGATGTTCAGGGCGGTGACGCGATCATTGGTCATCGCGCCGAAGACATCGACCGGCGAGGCCGAGGCGATGGCCTGCCAATTACGATTGAGGACGAGAATGGTGGGGCGGTGGAGCATGAGTCTTTG
>CALBVA010000308.1 GCA_937969125.1 uncultured Verrucomicrobiales bacterium
CCGAGGACTGGCCTGATCTCCTCAGCTAAATCCTTCGGTTCTTTTTCACAACGGCATCTTCCCTTTCTGGGAGGTGCCGTTTTTTTGTTGGTGATTATTGACCTAATTCCGATTCGAGAATCTTCCGCATCGGGGTGGCGATTGGCAGATCTGCCAACTCCGAAATTGGTATGAATTCCTCACCTTTTAGCAGTCCACCGGGATCTGCCCGATAGAGATGCACCGTCACCCGATGGTGCGTGATGACATAGCGGTGTAGGTCGCCCGCTTCGAGATGTGCACAAGCCTCGGGCTCCCGCAGCGGGAGGTGCCAAAATCCCCGACGCCGGGAGCCACGACCCATTGCAAGCAGCACCTTGTCACCGAGTCGATGGAAGAAGGCGTGCTCATCCACCTTCACGAATTGCTTCTTCGGTTTTTTCACCGGGAGCGATTCGGGATCACGGCATTGGCAGAAATCGCGGACGGGACAGAGCAGGCAGGCTGGATTCTTTGGGGCGCATACAGTTTGACCCAGCTCCATAATGGCGGAGTTGAAGTCACGGGGTGAATTGATCTCCAGCAGATCTGCAGCAGCCTGCCAGATGATCTTTTGCCCGATGGTCCCGTCAACGGCATTCCTTTCATCCAACAATCGCGAAATCACCCGAGCAATGTTTCCATCAACAATGGGTGCGGCTTTTCCAAACGCAAACGAACTGACCGCCCCGGCAGTATAGCGACCGATCCCCGGGAGCTTTTCCAACTCAGCCGCCTCGGGCGGGAATTGACCGCCAAAATCTTCCAAAACTGCGCGTGCGGCCTTCTGAAGATTTCGTACTCGGTTGTAGTAACCCAGACCTTCCCAGGCTTTCAAAATCTTCGGCTCGGAGGCGGTGGCCATCGTCTCTATGTCAGGAAACTCGTCCAGAAATCTATCGAAGCGTCGATTCGCAATCACCGAGGCTACCGTGGTTTGTTGCAGCATGATTTCCGAGACCAACACCGCCCACGGATCGGTGGTGCGCCGCCATGGGTAGTCTTTGCGATTCTCCGCGAACCAGGTGAGCAAGGCTGAGCGGAAAGCTCGGACATTGCGGATCGGGTGGCGGTTGGCATCGCATTTCTCCATAAAGTCGCAGGACCATATTCCCCATGATGTGACTTTCCAGAGGAAAGAAATCCCCGCATCGTCGTCCGTGATGGGCCGCGCCAGCTACACCTCGCCATTGACTGCCGAACAGATCGATCTCCTGCGGAGTTGCCTCACTCGCGATGGATTCGACTTTCTCGAAAAACCCTACGCCATCTTCTCGGCTAAGAAGGGTAAATTGAATGTCACTGTTTATGAGAAAGGACCGAAGGTTCTCATTCAGGGAAAAGAGACCGAGGACTTTGTGCGGTTTACGCTGGAGCCGGAGGTCATTGGTGAAGCTAGATTGGGCTACGAGGAAGTGCATCAGGCCGAGATGTTCGAGCCCCATTTCGGGGTCGATGAAAGCGGGAAGGGGGACTACTTCGGACCATTGGTGGTGGCCGGAGTTTATACGAATCGTGAGATCACTCGCAGCTTGCTCGATGCCGGAATCATGGACAGCAAGCGCATTTCCTCTGCCAAACGAATTCGCGAGCTGGCAGCGGTCATCCGCAGCCATATCGGAGAGGGTTATAAGGTCATCCGTTGGGCTCCGACGAGATACAACGAACTCTATGATCAGTTTGGTAATGTGAACCGCATGTTGGCATGGGGGCATGCCTCGGTAATTGCGGATCTTCGCCAGAGATTGCCATATTGTCCGCGAGCTTTGTGTGATCAGTTTTCAAAGGCTCCTTTGATTAAAAATGCCCTCACCAAAAAAGGGATTATTATCACTCTGGAAGAGAGAACGAAGGCTGAGAATGATATCGCGGTGGCAGCGGCCTCGATCCTGGCACGTGAAAGCTTTGTGGATTGGATGGAGCTCGTCTCGGCCAAGATTGGTCTTGATGTCCCTTTCGGAGCAGGCCCCCAGGTCGTTCCAATCGCCCGCGATTTTGTGGCCAGTTTTGGTAAAGAACGTCTACCGGATCTGGTGAAAATTCACTTCAAAACCACCCAAGAGATTTGAAATCAGTGTTTGTAACCGGATTGCAGTATTGCCAATTGGTCTTTTGACAAAATAAAAAGACTCGCTACATTGACCACTTCTCAGCTCCCCTTATAGAGAATGCCTAACTTCACTAAGAAAGAAATTATCCAGGAGGTGAGTGATCGCCTCGGTGTCACTCAGACTCTGTCTTCGAAAATGGTGCACATGGTCCTCGAGATCGTGGCACGCGAATTGGCCAACGCCAATAATGTCGTAGTCCGTGATTTTGGAACCTTCGAAACGAAGATTGCCAAAGGTCGTCCCGGTCGTAACCCTAAGGATCCCAGTAAGACCATCCCAATCCCAGATCGCGCTGTCGTGAAGTTTTTGGTTGGTAAAGCTCTCAAGGAAAAAGTCGCTCGGACCCTTCCTAAGGTTAGGGCTCGGGATAAGAACAAAGCCTAAAATGACTTCCTTGGTTCGTGTTTTAATATGCGGACTGTTGCCAGCTCTTTTCCTCGCTTCGTGTGGAACTCCCTCATATTCGGGAGTCCAGACAAGAGGGTATCAAATACGCGGTCAGCACTATCAGCCGATCCCCGTCGATCAGGCTCTTCACTATCAGGAGGAAGGAATTGCTTCCTGGTATGACGAGAGCCGGTTCTTCGGATTCATTCGAGGTAATACCTCCCTCGGAGAAAAAGTCGGTCGATTTGATATTTCGGGAGCGCATAAAACCCTTCCCATACCTTGTCGCGTTAAGGTGACAAATCTTGCGAACGGGCGCTCCCTGAAAATGCGTCTTAACGACCGCGGCCCTTTTATTCCGGGGCGAATTATCGATGTCACCCCGCGCGCGGCTTCAAAGCTGGGCTTTAAGGAACAAGGACTCACCCGTGTCAGGGTGGAGGTCCTGAGTGTGGGTGATGGTAAGTATCAACGAAAGGCACCCCGGAAAAAGCGTGGCTGGTGGCCCTTTTAAACCTCTATTTCGTTTGATTCTGGAACATCTGAAGAGCCATCTGGTATTGCATGGCCTGCACCTGCCTAACCCCGGCCCAATACTTTTCAAAGGCCTCGATTTGTCCATCCTCCAGTACATCGGGAAGTCCACTCCGAATTAATTCGTCGGTCGCTTCCCATCGTTGTTTTACCGCCTCCAGGTCACCGGTTTCCGAGATGGTGGCCCAGACCTGATCTTCGCCAAATTCGCCGTCTCCGCTATTGATCCGGGATTCATAAAGAAGCCCTACGAGGCTTTCTTCTGTCTCAGGGGGCAGTGGATTATCTGCAAAAGACTCGCGCAGCGCACCGAGGGTCTGACGCTCCGGAAGTTGCTTCTCATATTGCTGAAAGACCTCCGAGTCCTCCTCACTGTTGAGGAAGTCATTGATGGCAGCGGTGCTTTCCTTCTTGGCTGTCTCCATTTTTTCTTCGAGTGCCTTCTTCTCTCCGGGTTCAGCCTGCATCCATTTCATCCCCAAAAGCTGTTGGGTCGTGATACGATCTGTGAGCAGCGCATTGAAGTGCTTCTTCTCCTCCGTATCCAGACCGAAGCTGTCAATGAGATCCCCATAGAGTATCGGGAGCGACATCTTTACGCCCTGTTTAATCATGGCCTGACCGGCTTCGTTCTCGAAGAGCTCCGCCACGCCTTTCCTAAAATCGTTCGATTTTTCGAGATTCCGG
>CALBVA010000309.1 GCA_937969125.1 uncultured Verrucomicrobiales bacterium
AGAGCTTGATTGCTCTTGTCACCTCATTTTTTTTGGATTCTGAATACAGCCGCTGACCCACCAACTCCAATCGGCTGATCATCGGCAAGCCACTCAGGAAATTTATCATCCATAATGGTCTTCAGGCGTGATTGCAAATCAGTTACGGTCTGTTCAGAGAGTTGCGGCATTTTTCTTAAAACTGGGTATCACCCGCCTAGCTAATTGCGAGAAATGGTCTCGCTGACAGCGTTGCTAATACTACCGCCCCTGTGAACAAACGTCCATTACCGATGTGAGCGCTTGTGGAAAAGGCCCCTGCTGTTCCTACTGAAGCTACTTTTGGCTGACAAAATCCATGTCTTTCATGACCATTCAACATCAGGGAAGCAGCAGGGAGGACGGTGTCTGAAAAGACCTCTCCGCATGCTGACATCCTTCGCTAATCCCTCCATAAATTCTGACAATGTCAGAATTTTATTGCATCTAGCGCAGGCGATGTCAGGATGCTTCCATGCCTACTGACGGAGCTGACTATCCAAAACGGCGCAAAAACTACGGTCGAGCCTACAAAATCGCAGAATCGGGAACTCTTACGGACACGATCGACTGTGGTGTTGCTGGTATAGCGCGAGATCTTAGCTCGGAGCCCATACCGAAATTATCTGAGGCTCTTTCTGCTACTGTTGACCACAGTCATGGACTCTTTCGCAACGATCCCTACGCGCTCTTCAGGGAGCTAAATCGTATTGTTGGGCAATGTTCTTCAGAGAACCAAATCTTGTTGTTTCAAAGCCTTCCCAAAATTGCAGGAGAGCTGATCATTAAAGGCGCATATGTCTCTGAGGAAAACTTGCTAGACGGCCTAGCGAGAGCCTTCGTCCAGCAAAAACTAATCAATAACGACCTCGCATCGCATTTTGCCGAGTCCCAGCCCGAGCGCGAGATCTCAGCTAATGAAGCCGAAGTGGAGTTTCACTCTCATGGAGGCTCCAAGGTGAAAGCTATCCTGCAATCTTGCGCTGAGAGTAAGTCGGGTAGACCCAAAAGCCATTTCAAAACTCCTGGCAAGAGCCTCCCCAAGATTGATGCTTTGTCGCCCGAATCGCTAACCTCAACTCCTCTCAATTGATGAGAACTCTTATCAAATTACCGCGAAAGAACATCACCAAGAAGGCAGCTACTTCCAGCGATGGAAATATCATGCCAAATTATGCATTCAAAGCTCTCGACGATCTCAGAGTTGTGCGGCTGGCAGATACCAAGTCTGGAATCAAAGCACACACTCAGTTTCTTCGTTGTGATTTAGAGGTATTTTGCTCTGTCGCCAGAAGACCTTTAACTCCTCTCGAAGAGGATTGGTTAAGAGTCATTTTGTTTCTCTACGGGGCAGACAGGCTCGCTCCGCGGAAACCCTATCGAGCAGACAACTATCGTTTTTGGAAACGTTCAATCAGGATTTCTATTCCGGTAACTTCGCCTACTATATGGCAACAGCACCGCGATGAATTAACCAAGGCCCTTGAGCTTCTTACTGGAGACTGTTGGCACCTCGATTTCAGACAGGGAGAGATTAGACGTGATCAAGCGCTATTTTTCACCCCAAAGAACGAAAATCTTGGAACCCCACTCTTGTTCAGCGGTGGTCTTGATTCGCTAGCAGGAGCAATAGATCTGTTGAACTCAAGCGAGGAAGACCTGCATCTTATTTCTGGGTCTACTCATAATCAACTACTCAATGCCCAGAGACATTTGGTGGGTGATTTGAATCGATCCTTCAATGGTCGAGTCAACCACACCGCGTGTGAATTTGGTTTTGCGGGTGAGCAAGATCGGACTAGGCAAGGAAAGGAGTCGACTCAGCGCTGTCGCGGGATGTTTCATGTCGGAATGGGTCTTTTCGTATCGCACCTTTCGAAAAAACAAAGCTTGGTCATTTGTGAGAACGGAATCGGAGCCTTTAATTTGTCTGCCTCACCTCTGCAACGCCCAGGACAATGCAGCCACTCAGTTCATCCAGTTTTCTTGAAACGCATCTCGGCTGTTTTTAGTAAAATTCTGAGTGTCGATATGGTGATCAAACAACCAGCACTCTTCGAGACTAAGGGGCAGCTGTGCAAGCGAGTGTTTGCCTCTTCGGAGTCCCAACAGTTAATCGATCATTCATTCTCGTGTGAAATGTTCCCGAACTATCGCAGCAAGAAAAACCAATGTGGACGCTGCTCATCATGCCTTGTTCGAAGAGCCTCACTTTATGCCGTCGCTTTTCCTGACGCAGGAGAAATCTATCAACACGATTTTGTGAATCAAGGCCTCCCATCTAAGGGAGCGCTTCGCTCAGGCCACGAGATGTTGTCCGATTATTGCCAACGGGTCCAAAGTAGTCTCGCTCTCTCCCAAGCAGGGGCCCATTTACCTTGGGAGTATCCTGAAATTGCCTCAATCCAAGAAGAGCTGGCAGATCATTTACAGTTGCCCAATGACAGAGTTCTCAAGCGCCTCTCCGAGCTCAATCACTCCTTTGTTCTTGAGTGGACTGCATTTGTCAACCATCTCACCGCCGCCTAGTTATGCCTTCTACCTTAGACAGAATCGATCCTATCGCACTTGGACAACAGCTTCGTAGCGCACGCCTGATTGCTGGCCTAACTCAAGCTCAAGCAGCTGAGAAAATGGGGATGAGCCGCACCACTTTGGTTTCGATCGAGAAAGGTAGTCGTCCGGTAACTTCCGGAGAATTGCCTCGGTTTGCCAAAATATACAACGGGCAGGTCAGCAATTGGCTCGGAGCGAAAACCTCTGCTGAGCCATTGATTCCGCAATTCCGCTCTCTCGCTGGTGAAGACGCATTCGCCCCTGAGCTACGAAAATGTATCAGCCAACTTGAAGAACTAGCGAGAGATTATAAAGAATTAGAGGAGCTAACTGGTTCGCCTCTCATTCAAAGTTTTCCCGATCCCTATCAACACCGAATTTCAGGGGTTTCCGCAGAACTTCGCGGTGAGGAGATCGCCGCTGCGGAACGTCTTCGACTATCGCTTGGGAAGAATCCGGTGAGAGACTTAAGATCTCTTCTGGAAGAAGAAGTAGGATTGCGAATATTTTACCTGAACCTCCCTTCAGCTGTGAGCGGAATCTATGCCTACACGGATGAGCTTGGCGGATGCATAGCAATCAATAGACTGCATCCTAACACAAGATCCTCATGGTCATTGGCACACGAATATGGACATTTCATGAGCACTCGATCTGCTGCAGATGTTGCGTATTCTCAAGGCAGAAAGTGGGGTAAAGTCTATGACGAAAAATTTGCAGATTCGTTCGCCAAAAATTTCTTAATGCCAAGAGATGGAATCAACAGCTCTCTTTCATCCCTGATAGCAGCTGAGGGCGGTAATATCACGATTGCTCATGTTCTCTCTCTCAGCCACAAATTTAACATTTCTGCTCAGGCTATGTTTAAACGGCTCGAAGAACTCCGACGGCTGCCTAATGGCACCTGGGATAAACTAGTTGATCAAAACTTCAAACCAGAGACTGCAAAAGCAACCTTGGGAATAGCGAATAAGAGCCAGAGAGAGCCAATGCTTCCCTTCCGCTATCGTCTTCTTGCCCAACGGGCTTACGACATATCCGAAAGTGAGCTGACCGAATCGAATCTCGCTCACTATTTACGAACCGATCTTGCAAGCACTCGTGATGAACTCGATCAAATTAGAGCACTTATTGACAGGGCTGATGATGACGGATTTCTGCCTATCTCAGTCAATGTTACTGATCTCCTGCAAAAGGCCTAAACATTAGCTATTCCGATGCAGATCGTCATCACGGACACCTCTGTTATTTTAAATTTGTTCGCTACTGGAGTAATTGAAGAAATTCTGGAGCAGCTAGAACACGATTTCATGCTGTGCCCAGCCGTTCGGGGAGAGGCACTTTTCATCCGAAATGCGCACTCTAACGAGAGGGAGAAAATTGAGCTACAACCTCTGATAGACGACGCCCTTATGCTAGAGGCAGACTTAGACAGCCAAATAGAGGAAGAACTTTTCATCACTTACTCCATAGAGATGGGCCCCGGCTCCGACGGAGAAGCAATGTGCTTCACCCTCGCTCAAACTCGTGGCTTCGTCGCTGCTGTTGATGATAAGAGAGCTCGTCGTCGCGCCCTTAAAGTTGATGGTGCTCAAAGCGTCGAGCTGGTGGATTCGGTGGAGCTTCTTAGGCAGTGGCAACTAATCGCGTCAGTCGATGAAGAGCGTATGAAAGGGATCATCCGTCTGATAGAGGTTCGTGCCCGATTCAAGCCTCCAAAATCTCATAGTCTCTCAGGTTGGTGGGACAACCCTGCGATGTGATATCCACTGATTTTCGTTATTGGTTTTGCTCTATAACTGGGATGTAAACTGAATCCCGTCGACAATTCTAGAAAGACTTGGGTGCCTCAACGGGGCGTAAACGGAAAAACTCTGCAAAGGAAAAGCGCCAACAATTTCTCGCGGTTCGCATGTAGGGGAGAACTAGCTGTGATGGATCATATCATCCTTCGAAGTATCTGCCCACTCGACAATGCTTTGTTCAAACTCGAATTCTTCTCTGAAACTCTGAATCAGAAAAAAGGAAACAAAATTGCCGAAGGACAAGAGGATCTCACAAGGACGTAGCATCATAGTGTGGGGCTGCTCAACAGATCTGAACTTCAGACAGCCGGAAAAGCACCCCACAAGGGGGAGGAAGTGGGGCCTTTTGTGGGGCTTTTCACCTCTGTTTCAGAATGTTTTTTGGTGTTTCATACCCAAATTACCACAAGGTAAACCCGCTTGAAATCCGTCTAATCCGAGAAACATCAATCCCCCGCAACTCCTTATCTTTCAATGAGAAAAGCCCGCTTGGCATGTCTCCAAACGGGCTTTTTAAATTGGTTACGGGAGTAGGATTTGAACCTACGACCTTCAGGTTATGAGCCTGACGAGCTACCTGGCTGCTCCATCCCGCGATTTGTTAACCATCCCTTTCCGGGGACGGCGGAAGCTATGACGGTTTTTGCGGCGGGACAAGGATTAATTGGCCCTAATTTCGGATTAATTGAGGTTCCTCAGAGGGAGGGCCGGGTGATGTGCATGCACGTTACTTTAACGGGTTCTGCGGGCTTGGACGGCTTTGGCGAATTCCTCCATGACTTGCTCGGTAGTCTGCCAGTTGATGCAAGCATCGGTGACGGATTGGCCGGTGACCATGTTGTCGGAGATCTTTTGGTTTCCCTCGATCATGTTTGATTCGATCATCACTGCAGCGATGTCGTTAGCACCATTGGCCATCTGTTCGCAGAGATCGGCGGCGACCTTCGGCTGATTACGGTAGTCCTTGCTCGAGTTTCCGTGGGAGCAGTCAATCATGACCTGCTCGGGGAGTCCGAGTTCGCGGAGCTTTGCGGATACGGGCTCGATGTCTTCGCGGGAATAATTTGGCCCGCTCTTCCCGCCGCGCAGGATGAGGTGGCAGGCTTTGTTGCCAGTGGTAGTGACGATGGCGGAGACGCCCTGCTTGGTGACCGAGAGAAAGTGGTGGGGCTGGGCGGAGGCTCCGATGGCATCCAGCGCGATTTGGATCGATCCGCCGGTGCCATTCTTAAAGCCCACCGGCATGGAGAGGCCGGAGGCGAGTTCGCGGTGAACCTGGGATTCGGTTGTGCGGGCTCCGATTGCTCCCCAGGCAATGAGGTCCGCCACGTATTGAGGAGAAATTGCATCCAGAAATTCCGTGCCTGCGGGGATGCCCATCTCGGCTAGCTGCAGCAGGAGTTCACGGGCGAAGCGCAGGCCGCGATTGATATCGAAAGAGCCATCGAGATGGGGGTCATTGATCAGTCCCTTCCAGCCGACGGTGGTGCGGGGCTTCTCGAAATATACCCGCATGATGATGTGAAGATCATCGGAGTAACGGTTAATGAGGTCCTTCAGGCGCTTGCCATACTCGATGGCAGCCGAGGGATCGTGAATGGAGCAGGGGCCGATGACGACGAGGAGGCGGTCGTCCTCGCCCTTTAAAATCGCTTCCGCTTCTTGGCGGGCTTTATCTACGACCTGCGCGGCACTCTCGGTCATCGGCAGATAATAGGAGAGCACGGCTGGTGAAATCAGGGGGTGGATGCCTGCGATGCGGAGATCATCGGTGTTGGTCGGATTGGATGTGGCCACGGCGGGAGTCTTGGAGGTTTCGAGGGAATTTCAAGAGTGGAGGTTTGTCAGGAGAGGGGAAAGTGGTCAGATTCCTCTGATGTCAAAAAAGAGCAGACGCGATGCCCCCCGTCACCGGGATCTTACCGCAGGAATGGTGCCGGATCTCAGTTGTAATTTCGTCGAGTCCACCGGTGACAAGGCGGTCGATGAACGCATTATGAAGCTTGCGCAATCGGTTAGCGGAATCGCTGATCCCTGCCTACTCGCTGAGATGATTTCCACGGCGGTAGGTATGGCGCGAGGGGGCTCAGATCAAGGGGACTTCAAGCTCGCAAATCGTGCGCTAAAGGAGATGAAGAAATCCAGCGAGGTCTTCCAGCAGTTCCGTGGGCGGCGCAAGGTGGCCCTCTTTGGTTCGGCGCGCACGAAGCCGGAGGAGGCGGAGTATCAAACGGCGGTGAAGTTTTCGCGCCGCATGCGGGAAGAGGGATTCATGACCATCACGGGTGCAGGGCCGGGAATCATGGCGGCGGGCAATGAGGGCGCGACCCGACAGGATAGCTTTGGTCTCAATATCACCCTTCCATTCGAAGCGGCTGCCAATGAATTCATCGCGGGCGATCCGAAGCTCATTGATTATAACTACTTCTTCACTCGCAAGCTCGCCTTCGTGAAGGAAGCGGATGCTGCCGTCGGAATGCCGGGCGGGGTGGGAACGATGGACGAGGTTTTCGAGGCCTTGACCCTCATTCAGACCGGTAAGGCCACCCTCTATCCCATCGTGTGTCTTGATTCCCCTGGTGGGACTTATTGGAAAGCCTGGAACCAGTTTGTTACGGAGCATCTCTTCCGGCTCGGTCTCATTTCGGAATCGGATTTCTCACTTTATAAAATCACCGATGACATTGAGGAGGCGATTGAGGAAATCACTTCCTTTTATTCTAATTTCCACTCTTACCGCTACGTCGGGGATCAGCTGGTCCTCCGTATCCAGACTCGTCTTAGTGCGGTAGCCATCGCAACGCTGAATAGCGACTTCGCGGCCATTGTGAAATCGGGCGAGATTGTCCAAACCACCGCTCTGGAGGAGGAGCAGAATGATTCCGACCTCGCCGATCTTCCCCGCATCGTGCTGCGTCATCGTCGGCGTGATTTTGGGCGATTGCGCGAATTCATCAATGCGATCAACGATGCGGAAGTCGAAAGCTGACCACTTCCCATGGCTGCGAAAAAAGAGCGGATTGATGCCCTCCTCGTCTCACAGGGGCTCTGTGAATCCCGCGAACAGGCGAAGCGCCTCATCATGGCTGGTGAGGTGATGGTCGGCACCGAGCGGGTGGCGAAGCCCAGCCAAAAGGTCCCCGATGACGCTGACCTCAGTGTTAAGGAGCGCCCGAAATTTGTCGGGCGAGGCGGCTTTAAGATCGAGGGAGCCCTGGCCGAGTTTGGAATCGATCCCGCTGGCTGGATCTGTGCCGACCTTGGTGCCTCGACTGGAGGCTTTACCGACTGTTTGTTGCAGCAGGGCGCTGCGAAAGTGCACGCCATCGATGTCGGGACAAATCAACTCGTCTGGAAGCTCCGCAGCGATGAACGCGTGGTCTCGAAGGAAAGATTCAACGCGCGAAACATCACGCCCGAGGACATCGAGGGGGACCTGGTGAAATTGGTGGTGATGGATCTCTCCTTCATCTCACTTACCAAGGTCCTGCCCGCCGCCTTCTCCATCCTCGATGAGGGCGGCTGCATTATTCCGCTCATCAAGCCGCAGTTCGAACTTTCTCGTGAGGAAGTGGGGAAGGGGGGCATTGTCCGCGATCCGGAGCTGCATCAAAAAGCAGTCGATAAAATCCGCACCTTTATCACGGAGGAACTCGGCCGCGAGTGGGCTGGAATCATGACTTCCCCCATCACTGGGACGGATGGGAATGTTGAGTTTTTAGCCCTGATGAAATAAATTGAGAAATTCGGTAATCGGGATAGCATCGTAGGCGTAATATTAGCACCGATATGAAAAATAAGATTCTGATCTCCCTGCTTGCCGCTATCTGCTCCTTTGTCCTTGCCAGCTGTGACGGCCATGGAACAAAGCTCATGTTTAATAAGGGTGAACTCTACTACACCGAAGGTGTCACTGAAGACGAAGCGAACAAGCTCGGAAAATATCTCGTTGATAATGAGTTCTTCGATGGGGTCGAAAAGTCCGCCCAGATCACCAAGGAAGGTAGCAAGTATCAGTTCCGCATGGTGACTCAGGAGGAATTTATTGAGGATGCCAATTTCGCTGTCATCGCTGGAACGATGGCCCAGCAGCTCAGCACGGCAGTCTTTGGCGGAGCCGAGACCGAGCTTCACCTCTGCGACGAGATGCTCAAGACGAAGAAAGTTATTCCTGCCACCAAGGCTGTCGCTCCTGCGAAAACTCCCGCCGAACCCGCCGTTCCAGCTGCTGCTGAATAGGTTGCTTGTCCCTTCTTGCTCTTGGTCGGCTGTGCTCTGCTGCGCTGGGGTTGGCGATCAAGCCTTGCTTCGGATATGAGCGAGTCTGATAGCCGGGATAGGCCAAAGGTCCGGTTTTAGGGACCGGTTTTAGGAGGTGCACCCAGTTGGGGTCACTGCTCAGCGGCTCGCCCAAACTGATTTCAAGTAAGCCTCATCTGTGAAATCGGAGGGCATGGGGGCATGCTCGAAGTGCATCCCGCGTGGGCTCACCTCCTGCAATTGCTCCTCAAAGTCGGCGGAGCTCATTCCCCGAAAATTCGTGCAGGCCAGAATGCTCCCGCCTGGCGCGAGGCAGGCCAGGGCGAGCTGGAAGAGGGCTCCGTAGTCCTTCTCTACGCGGAAGACCTTCCCCTTGTCATCACGTGAAAAGGTCGGCGGATCTAGGATGATGAAATTGAAGCTCCGGCCCTGCTTTGCGAAGCGGCGTAGCCAGTGGAAGGTATCGCCCTTGCAAAAGTAATGATCGTCCGGATTCATCTCGTTCAGCCGGAAGTTTTCGCGCGCCCAATCCAGATACACCTGTGAGAGATCCAGTGTGGAAGTCACCGCTCCCGCATTGGCCGCCACCACCGAAAAAAAGCCGGTGTAGGCGAAGGTATTGAGCACGGTCTGTCCGGGTTTCACCAGCGCGCGGAGCTTCGCGCGGTTGTCCCTTTGATCGATGAAGATCCCTTGAGAGTATCCTGACTGGAATGAGAGGCGGCATTGCAAGCCGTTCTCCAGACCAGTGAATGACTCCGGCATCTCCGGTCCGCTCAGGTGCACCGGCGATTCTTTTTGATGCTGATCCAGCCGCTTCCAATAGAGAGGCTTTTCGTATTCACTGAGCGCGGTCTTGAGATCCGCATTCAGTCCCGCCCCGCTCGTCGAGATCATCCAGCCCTCGCCGTAGCTCTCGAGATAATGTCCCCGCATCTGGTCGCCCGCTCCATCGATCAGCCGAATGAGATTCGTCTCCGGGCCGAAGCTCCGTTTCTCCAGCGCCCGCGCGATTGTCTCTCTGAATCGTGGTCCCGACATTGGGGTGGGGTTAGCATCCTTGCTTGAAATCGGCGACTGGAATCTCTTGGCGTTTCAAGCCGCGTTTGACACCTCATCCTCCCGCCATAGGATCGGCCTCAGAAATGAGCGATTGGAAATCCCTTCTTACAGAGGCCCTCGAGGGCGGAAAGGTATCAGCGGAAGCCGCCGGAAACATCGAGCTTTACCTCGCCGGGACTGCTTCACCAGTGGGAGGGGAAGCCATCACCGAATTGCTCAAAGCGGGCGAGTGGCAGGAGATCGATGATCGTTTCTTCAAGACCCTCGCCTTCGGTACCGGTGGCCTGCGTGGGCGCACCGTGGGGAAGGTTGTGACGAAGGCGGAAGAAGGAAAGGGCGGTCCGCTGGATCGGCCTGAGCATCCCTGCGTGGGCACCGCGACCATGAACTTCTTTAACCTGAAGCGTGCGATGGTCGGCCTCGTGACCTACGTCCGCGACCGCTATCAGGGCGAGGGGAAGCCGTCCCTAGTGATCGGCCATGACACCCGCCACTTCTCGCGCGACTTCGCCGAGACCTGCGCGAAGGTTTGCACAGATCTGGGCTGCGATGCCTACCTTTTCGAAGCCGAACGCGCCACGCCTGAAATCTCCTTCGCGATTCGTCACCTCAATGCCGACTCTGGCGTCTGCCTCACCGCCAGTCACAATCCGCACCATGACAATGGCTTCAAGGCCTACATTGATGATGGGGGACAGCTGGTGGAGCCGCATGCCACGGGAGTCATTGCCGAAGTCAACGCACTGAAGACCGAAGCCTACGAAGCACTCCCGGAAGATCAGCAGGGCAAGCTCACCATCCTCGGTGCGGAGATGGACCGTATTTATATGGATAAGCTGCGCACCGTGCTGCTCCGTCCCGATCTTCTCGAAGGACGGAAAGCAAAGGTCGTCTATACGAATCTCCACGGCACCGGCGGGGTGATCATTGTCCCCATGCTCCGCGAACTCGGCTTCGAAGTCATTACCGTGCCGGAACAGGATGGGGGAGACGGTCGCTTCCCGACCGTTGAATCGCCGAATCCCGAGAATGCTCCCGCCCTCGCAAAGGCCATTGCGCTTGCCGAGGAGGTGAACGCGGATGCTGTCATCGGCACCGATCCGGACTGCGACCGCATGGGCGTCGCAGTGCGAAATGCCGCCGGCGAGATGGAGTTGCTGACTGGAAACCAAATCGGTTCCCTCATCGGCTGGTATCGTATCAAAACGATGTTCGAACTCGGCTGGCTCACTGAGAGCAATCGCTCCCGCGCCGTGCTGGTGAAGACGCTCGTCACCACCGAACTCCAGCGTGCGGTCGCGGAGAAATTCGGTATCAGCGTGGTGAATACCCTCACTGGATTTAAATACATCGGCGAGAAGCTCAAGAAATACGAGGACGCGATCCCCGCTGATAAGAAAGGTGACTACCGCAGCCTCACTGAGGCAGAGAGCCGGAAGCTACGCCTGGAGTATTCCAAGTTCTTCGTCTTCGGCGGTGAGGAAAGCTATGGCTACCTCGGCTCCGACTTTGTTCGTGACAAGGATGGCAATGCCTCGGCTGTCATGTTCGCGGAGCTCGCAGCCTATGCTATGAGCGAAAGTACGACGATTGCCGGACTTCGTGATCAGGTCTGGGAGGAATTCGGAGTGTATCTCGAACAGGGGAAAAACATCGTCATGGAAGGTGGCGAAGGTGCGCGCAAGATCGCGGCGCTCGTTGACTCCTACACCACTCATCCCCCGCAGGAAATCGATGGCTCCGAAGTCGTGGCCGTAAAGGATTATGCCAAGGGGGGATTTTACGATGAAGAGGGCGACGAGATTCCCGAGGCCGCGATGCTCTTCGTGGACTTTGCCGATGGCCGCCGCTTCGCCGTGCGTCCCTCCGGCACCGAGCCGAAAATTAAATACTACCTCTTCGGGAAAGGGGAGACGAAGGAGGAGGTCGAGGGCTCGCTGGATGCCCTCTGGACCGCGCTCGAAAAAGACGCGCATGAACGCATGTCCTAATGACTTGGGGTCTGATTGTTAGCCGATGAGTGCCGCTCTGAGAATTTCCGGGGCCACGCTCAGTGGTGCGCTGCTGGCGTTATGCTTTGTTCCCTTTGATCAGAGCTGGCTTGTTTGGGGCTGGTTATGGCTGCTGCTGCCCCTTCTCTGGACGGTGAAATCAAAGCGCTCCCGTCTGCGTGGATTCGGGTTGGCTTATCTCGCAGGCTTCGCCTTCTGGGCGATCAATCTAAAGTGGCTCGGCACCGTGACCTGGCCCGGAGTTTTCGTTTTCGCGGGATACCTCGCGATTTACTTTGGGGCTTTTGGTGCCTTCGCCGCTCGTTCCGCGAATCCCTGGCGGGAGACCTTGCCGGAGGCAAAATCCATTCCTGATCGCTTTCGCCAAGCCGGCCGTAGCCTCGGCTATGCCGCGCTTCTCGGGGGTTTTTGGTGTGGCCTGGAGTGGATCCGCGGATGGATGCTCTCCGGCTTTGGCTGGAATGGCCTCGGAGTGACCTTCGCGAAGAATCTCATCCTTGCGCAAAATGCCGAATACGTGGGCGTTATCGGCCTGTCATTCCTTCCCGTTTTCTTCAGCGCAGTCGTCGTGCAGACCGCCCGCCGATTTTATCAGCAGAGTATGAAGGGCGGGGTGAAATTGCTCCACTGGGACTTCGCTACCGCGCTGCTCGTAGTGATGTCCGCGTTTACCCTCGGGACGATCCGGCTGACCTCGGTCACGAATCAGCCGAAGCTGGAGGCCCGTGCTCTTCTCGTGCAGCAGGACATTCCGCAGGTCGCGGGACAGATTTCTTGGACGCCGTCCGAGATCGTGGATGGCTTCGTCGATCTCACGGAGAAGGGGCTCGCGAAGGTCGAAGAGGAAGCGGCAGAGCGGTTGCAAGAAGCGGATAATGACGTCCCCATCCCACTACGTTACCCCGATCTCGTAGTCTGGCCGGAAGCCTGTCTTCCCTATTGGTTCGAGATCATCGACGGAGTCCCGGTGGGCGGTCCGCAGATGGATAGCATTGTCGAATATATCGGCGGACTGGGTAATTTCACCTTCGTCGTGGGGATCAATGAGGTGGTGGGAGCGGACCCGATCGCTGAAGACTCGGTCTCGTATAATTCCATGCTCGTCCGCTCACCGGAAGGCAAACGCGAGAGCTACCAAAAGCACCACCTCGTTTACTTCGGAGAGACTCTGCCGGATGTTCAGCTCCTCCACGACATTTATGAAAAGACCGCCGGCGTCCCCTTCGGTGGGATTGATCGCGGCACCAATTTCGAACCCATCCCGATGAAGCTACGCGGCGAGGACGTGGAGATCATTCCCTCCATCTGCTTCGAGGATACCGTGCCGCGCCTCACCCGGAAGTTTGTCCGAAAGAAGCCGCAGATCCTCGTCAATATCACCAATGATGGCTGGTTCCAGGAAAGCGAAGGGGCGGCCCAGCATTTTCGAAACTCCATCTTCCGTTGTATCGAACTCCGCCGCCCGATGCTCCGCTGTGCCAATCGTGGCGTGACCAGCATCATCTCCGCCACCGGTGGCACCATCGATCCCTACACGAAGCAGCGGCGTCGGCTGGAGGATGAAAATGGAAGTCACTTCCATCGTGGTAGCTTGCTGGCCTCTGCCTATCTCCTGAAGGATGGGCGAGTCACGCTCTACGCAGCTTTTGGAGATTGGTTCGCGGTGACCGGCTTAATTGTGGGGCTTTTGTGGGGACTCATTGGGATCATCCGAAGCGCGCAAAAACGTCGTGCCTCGCGGGCTGCCTGAGCCTATAACCTCGCCCGTGCAGAGCGACCTCAGAGCCGTCCTTCAATACGTCCCTTACTTCCGTGGGAAGATCTTCGTGTTGACGCTCAATGCTGCCCGCATGTCGGATCTCGCCCTGGCCGAGGCGATTCTCGATCTCATCGCGCTGCAGCAGGTTGGGGTGCGGCTTGTCCTGATTTCAACTGGTAATGGCGACGCGCAGATTGCGCACCGGCTCATCGATGGTGAGCTGAAGTGGCAGGCCACTGACCTTAGGGTGGAGCCGGTGATGGAAATTTTAGACCGGGGGCAATTAGCCCTCATTGAAAGCGCGGGCCTCTCATCGCTGGATGATGTCGTGCTGCAACTCGCGGTCGGCCTCCGTGCTGCCAAACTCATTACCCTCATTCCCAAACCCCGCGAGGGCGGAAACGCGGTTTCGCAAGAGGACGCGAAAAACTGGCGCGGGGTGGAGGAGGATCTGCTGCATCGTGCGGCGGAAGCATGCGAGCGTGGCATCCCCCGCGTGCACCTCCTTGATGAGGATCATCAGGGCGTGCTCATGGACGAACTCTTTTCCAACGAAGGGGTTGGCGTCATGGTCTATGCGGACGATTATCTCTCGATCCGCGGCATCGAGCCCGAGGACATCCCGGAGCTCCTTGCGATGATCGGGCGGTCAATGAGAGACGCCCATCTTGTCCCGCGTTCCTATGATCAAATCGAGGAAACCCTGGCTGATTTTCAGGTTCTCACCGTGGATGGAAACGTCGTGGGCTGCGTCGCCCTGCATCCTTCGGAGGAACCGCTTTGCGGAGAAGTCGCCTGCCTCTACGTGAAGCAAAGTCATGGTGGAGAAGGCTATGGACATCTCCTTGTCAAAGCGGCTGAAGACCGAGCAAAAGAGCTCGGCCTCCCCTGGGTCTTCGCCCTCAGTAATCGGGCTGCGAACTACTTTACTGAACAACTCGGATATCAACCCTGCGAAATTCAAAGGATTCCGGAAGCGCGGCAGCAAAAGCTGAGGCAAAGCGACCGGGAGTCGACGGTGATTTGGAAGGAGCTGGGGTGATTGGCTGCGTTCCTTCTGAGAACAGGGAGAGAGGGGTGAAGTCCTGTCCACTTCAATCGTCAATACTCTTCGACCGGGCTTTGACTTGGTCGCGCTGGATCGAAGCGCTTCTGGCCAATCACTTCCTCCGTTAGGTCAGTGAGGGTGGCATTAATGGTATCCCAATTCTTCATGCTGAACTGCGGTGGTAACTTCAGCTTCTTCCGCCGCTTCAGGATGCGTTTTTCAGAATCGTCATCGCGGACATCGAGGGTTTTGAGAACCTCGGGGAGATTCTTCATATCGTGACAAACCAGAGCGATGTCTGCGCCAGCTTCCAGGGCGAGGCGGATGTCATTTCCGCGTCCGTGGGTTTTGACGATCGCTCCCATATCCAGGTCATCGGTCAGGATCAGGCCCTTGTAGCCGAGCTGGTCGCGGAGCAGTCCGGTGATGATGCGTTTGCTCAGCGAAGCCGGCATCTCCGGATCGAGCTGAGGGAAGTGGAGGTGACAGGTCATGATGGCATCGAGCTCCGGAGCCAGCGCGGTGTAGGGGAGGAGGTCCTCTTTGAGAAGATCGCTGAGGGAAATATCGGCGACGGGGAGATCGTGATGCGGGTCGCTGAGCGCGAGGCCGTTGGTCGGGAAATGCTTTCCACAACTCAGGACGTGCTGCTTCCGCATCCAGCGATTGAAGGTTCCCGCTTTATTAATGACGTCCTGCGAATCGTTTCCCCAGCATCGTCCGCGCAGGCCGTTTTGCTGATCCGGAAAGTGATCGAGGTCCAGGACGGGGGCGAAATTGAGATTGATCCCCAGCAGCTCCAGCAGCTGCCCGGTCGAGGCTCCAAACTGCGCGATCTGATGACTCGTAGCCTTCTCCGCCATCGTCGCGGCGTCCGGCGGTGCACAGCTGAATTCGCGGGTGCGCCACACACGGCCTCCTTCCTGATCGATCGAAATAAAGGGCCGGTCGTAAGACAGCTCGCCAAGTGAATCGGTGAGTTCGCGAATTTGTTCCGGTGATTCCAGATTCCGCGAAAAGAGAATGTATCCCGCGGGCTGAATCTCCCGGAAGAGATCTTTCTCCGTCGGAGTGAGTTCCAGACCTTCGAGTCCTACGATGAGGCGGGCGGCATTCATCAGCTTTCCGTGGCGGCCTTGTCAGCTTTCTTCTTCGTGAGTGAAGCTGCCACGAATCCCGCAAAGATCGGGTGGGGCGAATTCGGCTTCGATTTAAACTCCGGGTGGAATTGCGCCGCGATGAAGAAGGGGTGGTTGGGGATTTCCACGATCTCGACGAGGCCGGATCCCTTGGCGACTGAAGAAATGACCAGTCCGGCTTCTTCCAATTTCTCCCGGTAGGCCGGATTAAACTCGTAGCGATGGCGGTGGCGTTCGTGGATCGTTTCCGCCCCGTCATAAAGTTTTGAAGCCAGTGTGCCGGGGTGGATGATGGATTCGCTGGAGCCGAGGCGCATCGAGGCACCCTTATCTTCCACGCCCTGTTGTTCTTCCTGCAGGCTGATCACTGGATGTGGGTTGTCTTTTTTAAACTCGGTGGAATTGGCCCCGGTCAATCCCGCGACATTCCGTGCGTACTCGATGGTGGCGATCTGCATCCCGAGGCAGATTCCGAAGTAGGGGATGCCGTTCTCACGGGCGTATTGGGCGGCGAGGATTTTGCCCTCGGTGCCACGTTCGCCAAAGCCGCCCGGAACGAGCAGTCCGTGAACTTTTGGAATGATCGCTTCGGCTCCTTTCTTCTCGATTTCCTCGGGATCGATTTTGATGATCTTTACCTTCGTGTCGTGATGAGCACCCGCGATGGTGAGAGATTCGTAGATGGACTTATAGGCGTCATTTAGCTCGATGTATTTCCCGACCACTCCGATCCGGATCTTGAACTCGGGATGGACGAGGCAGTGTACAAAACTCTCCCATTGGGTGAGATCCGGGGTGTTCGATTCGATGCCCAGAACATCCGAAACGAGGCGGTCGATCTTATCCCGTCGTAAATCCAGCGGGCATTCGTAGATCGTGTTTTTGACATCGCGGAAGGCCACCACGTTCTTCTGCTCGACGTTGCAGAACATCGCAATTTTTCGGCGGTTATCGGCATCCAACTCATGCTCGGTGCGGCAGATGATGATGTCCGGCTGGATTCCAATTTCGCGCAGCTTCGCGACGGATTGCTGGGTCGGCTTGGTCTTGATCTCACCGGCGGCGCGCACCATCGGGAGAAGGGTGACGTGGATGAAACAGACATTCTCCCGCCCGACATCAAGGGAGAATTGACGAAGAGCCTCCAGGAAGAGGTGGCCTTCAATGTCACCCACAGTGCCGCCGATCTCGGTGATGATGACGTCGGCATCGGACTTGTGAGTGGCCTCGCGGAGGCGCGCTTTGATCTCGTCCGTGACATGCGGAATGAATTGGACGGTCGCCCCGAGATACTTTCCCTTCCGCTCGTTCTTGATGACATTCTCGAAGACTTGACCGGAGCTCAATGAGTTCCGCTGGGAGAGATTCGAGTGGGTGAAGCGTTCGTAGTGTCCGAGGTCTAGGTCGGTCTCGGCTCCATCATCGAGGACATAGACTTCGCCGTGTTGGTAGGGCGACATCGTGCCGGGATCGACATTCAGATAGGGATCAAATTTCTGAATGAGCACCTTCAGGCCGCGATGCTCCAGAAGCGTGCCGATGGAGGCGGCGGCGAGGCCCTTTCCGAGGGAGGAGACGACGCCTCCGGTGACAAAGATGTATTTCATGTGTGCGCGGTGATTTCAGCTTTGAGGAGGGATTCGATGAGTGGAATTTGATCGGGAGAATCGAGACCGATGGCTTCATGATCGGTGAGATGGATGCGGATGCGCGCGCCGTCTTCCAGCGCGCGGAGCTGCTCCAGCCCCTCGGCCTGCTCCAGTAATGACGGTGGCAGGGAGACGAAGTGGCGGAGGTAGTCTGCCCGGTATCCATAGAGTCCGAGGTGCCGGTAAGTTGGCAGGGAAGGGACCCCGTCACGACGGAAGGGGATGGTGGCGCGTGAGAAGTAGAGAGCGTTGTGGTTATTATCAATGACCACCTTCACGATATTGGCGTCATTGATGAGGGTAGGATCATCCACCGGGCTGGCGGCGGTGATCATGGAAATGTCTCCGTCTTCCCGCATCGTGCGGGCCAGGGTGTCGACGAGGGCAGAGTCCAGTAGCGGTTCGTCGCCCTGGATATTCAGAATGTGGGTGGCGGACTCGCATTGGGCAGCGGCCTCCGCGATGCGGTCGGTACCGGAGGGATGGTCGGCGCGGGTTCGCACGGCGCGGGCGCCGATGCTTTCGCAGAGCTCGGCAATGCGGTCATCATCTGTGGCGATGATCAGCTCATCCAGCTCCTGACAGCGAGAGGCTCGCTCGAAAACGTGTTGGAGGAGTGGCTTGCCCAGCAGCTGATGAAGCGGCTTTCCGGGGAAGCGGGAAGAGGCCCAGCGGGCCGGGATGATCCCTACGATGCGTGAATTTTCGTGGGTGATAAATCTCCTCCTTCGACGGTTTATGAAAGCTAGGCAGAGGGCTACGGAGGGGCAAGTCCAATTGGCTAAATCGGGCGAGTTTGTCAGAATTTTCCTCGGGGGTGGACAGTCAAAGTCCGAACAGTCACGTTCTTCACAATGCACGAATGGTTCACCACTCTCGATTGGATCGTCCTCTTTGGATATCTCATTCTCACCACCGTCATCGGTCACTTCATGGGTGGCAAGCAGGCCACGATTAAGGACTTCTTTGCCGGCGGGAAATCGCTCCCTTGGTGGGCGGTCTGCGGCTCCATCATCGCGACGGAAATCAGCGGAGTGACCTTCATCGGCGTGCCCGGCGGAGTGATGGCGGCGAATGGTGACTTCACCTATATGATGTGGGGTATTGGCTCCGTGATCGGCCGGGTCATTGTCGGCTTGGTTTTTGTGAAGGTCTTTTATGAAGACGAGATCTATAGTCCCTACGACTACATGGGGCGGCGAATTAAGCCGCAGCTGAAAACCCTCGCGACGGCCTTCTTCACCGTGGGCTCCATTCTCGGACAAAGCGTCCGCGTGCTGGTGGCGGCATTGCCGCTCAAGGTCGTGACCGGGTTGGATTTTGAATATTGCATCCTGATTATCGGTATCTTCGCCATCACCTGGACTCTCATGGGCGGCATGCGAACGGTGATCTGGACGGATGTCATGCAATTCTGCCTCTTTACGATTGGCGGACTGGTCACGCTTCTCTGGATCGTAGGTCATCTCGATGGAGGATGGTCCACCTTCTGGACCGTCGCTGATGCCAATGAGAAAACCGGGATGTGGAATTTTGATTTTGGGATCGGGAACGAATTTAAATTCACCTTCTGGGTGGCGATCATCGCGGTGCCATTCCAGAACCTCACCGCCTTCGGGGTCGATCAGCTCAACGCCCAGCGTATGTTCTGCTGCAAGAATGCTTCAGATGCCAAAAAAGCGATCATCTTCAGCTCTTTCGGGCAGGCTCTGACCTACCTCATGCTCCTCGTGGGTGCGGCTCTCTTCGTGTTTTATTACAATAATCCCCCCGAAGGGACTCTCGCCGAAAACCTGAACTTCATGAAGGATGACAAGCCGAGCACTCTCGCCGATGGGGGAACTCCAAAAGACGGTGATGTTGTCTTCCCGATTTGGATCGTTTCCGAGCTACCGCCGGGCCTTGCCGGACTCATTCTTGCTGGTCTCTTTGCGGCCGCCATTTCTAGTCTTGATTCCATCCTCGCTGCTCTCAGTCAGACCACAATCTCGCTGATTCATAATCCCGAGAATAATCCAAATCTTGATCAGACCATGTTGGTTAAGGCCTCCCGCAAATGGGTCCTGATTTGGGGAGTCGGACTCACCGTTTTCACGCTGCTGATGAGCTACGTGAAGGATGTCCTTGAGATCCCGATTCTGCCGCTCGCCTTCGGTATGACCACCTACACCATGGGGCCGCTATTGGGGATGTTCCTCTGTGCCTTAATCGGGAAGGGGAGCTATCGTGGAATTCTTTGTGGAGCAGTCATTTCCTTCATTATCACGATGTTTCTCCGCATGGATATCTGGGTGCTCATTGATAAGATCAATGGCGGAGTCGACTGGCTCGTCACGCTGCCGACCTACGGGTTTAATGATGAAGGGAAAGTGACCGCGCTCGTCGCTTCAGAATGGATGTGGCCCATTGGCACTCTTTTGACCCTCGGAGGGGGGCTTATTGGAGCCCGATTGAAGGAATGATTAAGTGCGCTTAATCATTCCGCTGTGACGGAAAAATTTCAAAAAAGTCGTGTAACGCTTGTGGAACATACCCGTCGATTTTTAGAAATTTTTTGTGCCGGAAAATGATTCACGGCGACCCGTGTTTGAGTGCAATTTCGTCATGTCGCAGGGCTGGATTAGATTCACCTGTTAGACGATTCATAATTCACATAGTCACCAGTCAACACACGATAATGAGCACCAAATCCGGAGGAGGGGATGATGAGCAACATGATGAAAATTTCAAAAAATCGAGCGGTGAAACCGACCTTATTTGGGAACGGGTTAAAACAAAACTCAGCGAGTATCTGAGCGGTGATGCCTTCACCC
>CALBVA010000310.1 GCA_937969125.1 uncultured Verrucomicrobiales bacterium
GGAGGGGGTTTTCTAACGGAGGTGAAGGTGGGTTTGGTATCGTATGAGGTGGAAAAAGCAGCGAAGAAATCCTGATGGGTGGCGAGGGGCTGCTGGGGGCTGAGGAGATGGGCAAAGAAGTTTTGAGGGGTGGGCCCGGGGAAGGTGTTGCGGGTTCCCTCCCATTGGAATTTTTCGCGGAGGTCATCACGTGAGCCATGACGAAAGAGAATGGCGCAGGATCGATAGAGGAAGACATTGGCCATGGCGTGGACTTTGGTGGGGCGGAGGGGCCTCTTGGCGTGGGTGCTGATGAGCGAGGTGAGGGAGCAATTGTTCCGCTCGAGAATGAGGCGCTGACCCTTGGTTTTTTCCGTGGAGGCTAGGGAGATGCCGATGCGGTTCTGCAGTCGAGAGTCGGTGAGGGTGAGAGTGGCTTCGCGGGGGGCTTCGCTATCCGGGGGGTGAGGAGGTAGGCTGGAGTCGAGGAGGTGGAAGGCGGTGAGACGGGTACCGCGAAAGGTGCAGGAGGTGGCGGTGATGTCTCCACCGCTGCGGTGGCAGAGGGCCCAGGCGTAGCCGCTGGCTCCACGGTCTTCGAAGTGACAGCGGGTGGCTTTGATGAGGCCGGGCTTAGTCGCCTGGACGAACCAGAGGGCGTTTCTGCGGGTGCGGGGGCTGAGGAAGTTGATCCCGCGCAGGGTGAGGCTGCCGGAGGTGATGAGGCCGTGATTCTCCTTATGTGCAAATTCGATGACGGGGGGCTGATTATCATCAGCGGCGGCGAGGGTGAGGCCGGCGGCGAGGGTGAGAGTTTTAGTGAGGCGATGGTGGCCGCGGAGGAGGATGGTCTCACCGGGAGCGGCGGAGGCGAGAGCTTCAAAAAGGGAGGGGAAACTTTGGTTGGTATTTTGGAGGTGGACGGGCGGAGTGGCTGTTTCTGAAACAGAGCGGGAGGTAAGGGGTGGGGCTGATTCTTTTTGAGGGAATGCTTTGATAAGAGCAGCGAGAAGGAGAAGGACCAAGGTGGCGGAGGCTAGGATCTTGAGACCGCGCTTGAGGTGGGGATGAGGCGGGGGTTTTTTTTCATCGAGCGCGGCGACGAGGGCGGAAGCATCGGCGGGGCGGTCGGAGGGTGACTTGCTGAGAAGGGAGTCGATGAGGTGGGCGAGCCAGGGAGGAAGAGTGGGATTACCACGGGCGACTGGGGTGGGGCGGGCTTCGCCGACCTGGTGGAGGATGGCGGTGGTATTCTCCCCGGAGAAGGGGGGCTGGCCGGTGGCGGTGTGGTAGAGGACGCTGCCGAGGGAAAAGAGGTCCGAGCGGGCATCAAGGTCGGCTCCAGCAATTTGCTCCGGTGACATGTAGCGTGGAGTGCCGGGGATGGTCTTCCCGTAAGTGAGGGTGGGGTCCTCAGTGGTGCGGGCGATGCCGAAGTCGGTAAGCCACATGTGAGCGGTGGTGGAATCGAGGAGAATATTCCCCGGTTTCAGGTCGCGGTGGATGAGGCCGGCCTGGTGGGCGGCGCCGAGAGCGGTGGTGATTTGGCGGGCGAGGGATTCAATGAATTCCGGAGTGCGGAGGTGGGGGGCATTCTGATCAAGAGCATCCTGCAGGGTGCCACCCTCGACGAAGCGCATGACAAAGAAGGGGATCTCATTCTGATGAACGCCGAAGATGGGGATGATGTGATCATGCTCGAGGTTCGCCATGGCACGGGCTTCATGGATGAAGCGGCGGCGCGCGGTGCGGTTCTGAGCGAGGGCGGGGGCTAGGGACTTGATGGCGACGAGCCGGTTCAGCTCCGGATCGCGGGCTTTGAAAACCGTGCCCATGCCAGTGGCGGCGATGACTTGGATGACTTCGTAATGGAGCAGGGTGCCAATGAGACCGGTCCGATCGGTGGGCTCGAGAAGAGCGAGTGAGGCTTGCTCAGTGAGGTGGGTGAGTGAGAGGGAGCTCTGGTCCTTCAGGGACTCGATGAGGATGGCGAGATCCGAATCGGAGGTTTCTGCGCGGAGAGCTTCCGGCAGTCGTTGGGGGAGTAAATCAGCATCATCTGCTCCGGGAAGTTGATCCGGGTGCTCATCGAAGTAGGTCTCGATGGCTGCGGCCTCCTCCGGCAAAAGGGTGCCGGCGATCCATTGGTCGATACGTTCGGGAGATGGAGGATCGATTGGCACCTGCGGTTTGGGATTAGAGAGCGAGGTCCTGGAAGACTTGTCGGATGGGTTCGCTGATCTCGGAGTTTAGTTCGCCATTTTGGAGAAGGCGACCCTGCCATGGATCGGTTTCCTGATAAGCGGGGAGGATTTCCTGCACTTCTTCAAGAGTGCGGCAGTGGATCACGGAGGGAAAGAGGGAAAGGCGAAAGCCGCCGGTGACGTCGTGGGTGCGGAGTGTGGTCCACTTAAAATACTCTGCGATGGTCGCTGGAGTGGCGGACTCAATGAGGAGGTTTTGGGTACTACAATCGAGGAGGCAATCGCTGAGGGTGATGGCGGTGTGGCCGGGGGTGTGGTCATCGCCGAAGCGAAGGAAGCGCTTTCCGCGCATGATTGTCTTTTCAAAGGAAAGATTCAGCCGGGGGCGTTGGAAGCCGAGGCGGATGAAGAGGCCGGTGGAGCCTTCAAGGTAGCATTGGGAGAGGGTGAGATTGACCTCGGGCGACGGGATGTCGGCGATGGATTCGCGGAGATTAAAGGCGTAGAAGCGGGAGCCGTGGAAGGCACAGCGGCGAGCGGTGATCTCGGCAGCACCGTGGGTGGTGAGGCCGTAGATGAAGGTCCCCGGGGTGGCATTATGGGAGGTGAAGCGGCAGTCGATGAGCTGGACGCGGGTGGCATTGAGGGCGGTGAGAGTCTCGGCAGAGCGGGCATTGGTATCGCGAATGAAGTGGATGCCCTCGGCAATGAGATCCCCGTGGATGCGAATGCCCTGCGGCGCATCGAAGTCCATGACGATGGTGGCTGATCCTGGGGTGGCGGCACGGAGAATGAGGCCGGCATTGGGCAGGGAATCGACAGGAGCGGTAAGGGTGAAGCGGCCGTTTAGGGTGAGCTCGGTGCCGGCGGGAGCGGTGGAGATGGCTTCCGTCAGCGAGGAGTAGGATTGTCCGCTGGCACTGCGGATGAAGGTGTCGGTGGATATGGTCGGGATTTCTTCTGATGAGGGGGACTTGTCTGCGCGGATGAGCAAGAAGGCAGTGCCAATGAGGAGGAGAGCGGCGGTAAGGGCGGCGAGGATTTTCCAAGGGAAGAGTTTTTGCGGTGCGTTTCGTAGATCCAGCTCAGCGAGGAGGTTTTCAGGACGATCGGCGGGATCCTTTTCGAGGAGGCGATGGATGAAGAAGGTGAGCCAAGGAGGAAGGGTGGGATTGATCCGCGCGAGAGAAATGGGGGCGGTGCGAACGATCTTGTTTAAGATGACGGTGCTATTCGATCCCTGGAAGGGCGGGTGCCCGGCGGCGAGCTGATAGAGGACGCTGCCGAGTGAAAAAAAGTCACTGCGACGGTCAATCGTTCCTCCTTCGGCCTGCTCCGGCGACATGTAGCGAGGGGTGCCGGGGACGGTGTCTCCATAAGTGAGGCCGGGGTCCTCAATGGTGCGGGCGATGCCGAAGTCGGTCAGCCAGATGCGGCACTCATTGGAGGTGTCATTCTCGGCGGGACTGGCAAGGAGGATATTGGCAGGCTTCAGGTCGCGGTGAATGGTCCCGGAGAGGTGCGCGGTTTCCAGTGCCCCGGCGAGTTGGCGAGCCAGGGCCTCAAGGAATTCAGGAGTGGTGAGAGCCGGGCGGTGGGCATCGATGGCTTCCTGGAGCGAGCCACCCTCGATGAAGCGCATCGCGAACCAGGGGACGGCGTCATTGTGGA
>CALBVA010000311.1 GCA_937969125.1 uncultured Verrucomicrobiales bacterium
GCGCTGTTGGGAATTTTCCTCCGAGCGTTCCGACCGATAACGGCGATTACCTCACTTTCGCTGCTCTTCGCGGCGGCTCATTTCCTGGTGCCATCAGACGATGCTGTGGTGGTGGATCCGCGCAGTGCGATGGCAGGATTCGAGATGTTGGGACTCATTGGAGAGAGATTTCTAGACCCGGCGACCTTGATGCAGGGATTCGTGACGTTGTTTTTGGTGGGAGTGATTTTAGGTGTGGCGAGGTATGGCACGGCTTCGCTGTGGTTACCAATCGGGCTGCATGCGGGATGGGTTTTCGCGTCTAAAATCTTCGGAAGAATGGCGATGAAGCGGCCAGATTTCCCGGAGGAGTGGACGCTGTATATCGGGGAGCGATTGACCGAGGGCGCGATCCCACTGGCCTTCATCACACTGACAGGCGTGGTGGTGGGATGCTATCTGCGGGTGATCCGGTCGGAGGATCGGGGGGAAAAAAGTGAGGAGGCATTCGCGTCATGAAGTGGCGGTTGCTCGATTTTCTGTATCCGGCGATTTGCGAACTTTGCCGGAAGCGCTTGGACCATGGGCGGGCTCTGTGCAGGAGCTGCGCAAACAATCTGCCGCGAATCAGCGAACCGTTTTGTAAGAATTGCGGGGAGGAATTCGATGGGAACCTCGAGGAGGACTTTAATTGTCAGAATTGTCTCAATCTGACCCATGATTTTAAGTTCGCCCGAGCTCCGCTAAGGGGGCTTGAGAATTCCTTTCGGCTAGTTCACACGTTGAAGTATCACCGGAGATTTTTTGTGGCGGCGGATCTGGCGGCATTTTTGCAGGAGGCCTGGGAGGAGGATCCGCGCTTCCGGGAGTTCGAGGAGAATTGTCTCATCATCCCGGTGCCGCTGTATTGGCGGAGGCAGCAGTGGAGACACGGAAATCAGGCTCATGAGCTCGCACGAGAGTTGGCGGCACTCATTGAGCAACCTCTCTCCCCTGCCCTGAAGCGAGTGCGATCCACCCAGACCCAGACGCGGCTGAGTCGGAAGGAGAGGCTCTCCAATCTGCGCGGGGCTTTCGTGATCCGGAAGTCGCAGGCGAAGCGGCTGCGTGGGGCGAATGTGATCTTGATCGACGACGTTTTCACGACCGGGGCAACGGCGCATGAATGCACCCGCATCCTGCGGCATCAGGGGCGGGTGGCGAAGGTAGCGATTCTGACGCTGGTGCGAGGTTAGGATTCCGCACGCAGGGTAACGGAGCGGCCGTGGGCGTGCAGGCCCTCCATGTGGGCGAAGTGCTCGACGTGCTTTTGTGATTTTTTGACAGCAGCCTGGTCCATGCGAACCACCGAAGCCCGACGTTGAAATTGATCTGCACGGAGACCGGAGAAGGAGCGGCCAGAACCCTCGGTTGGCAGAGTGTGGCTGGGACCAGCGAGAAAATCTCCGACAGCGACTGCGGCGTAATTACCCACATAGATCGCTCCGGCGGTGCGGACTTGATCGAGCCACTTGTCCTCATCTTTAGCGACGAGGATGAGGTGCTCCGGTGCCCAATCATTAACGATGGCAATGGATTCTTTCATGGACTTGGTGAGGAGAATGAAGCCCGCTTTTTTGAGGGCCTTTTTTGCGATATCGCGACGTGGAGTTTCGGCTAGTTGTTCCTGCAATTCGCGCTGTACAGCGGCGAAGAGTTTTTTCGAGTGGGTCACGAATCCGACGACGGAATCCGGTCCGTGCTCGGCCTGGGCGAGGAGGTCGGAAGCGAGGAAGCGGGCATTGCCGGTGGAATCGGCAGCGATGAGAATCTCGCTCGGTCCGGGGAGGAGATCGATTGAGACTGCGCCCACCATCTGGCGCTTGGCCTCGACAACGTAGCTATTTCCCGGGCCGAAGACCTTATCAACAGGCGCGATCGACTTCGTCCCGAGTGAAAGGGCCGCGATGCCGTGGGCTCCGCCTGCTTTATAGATCTCGGTGGCACCGGCGGCATCGAGAGCATAGAGGAGATCCGCATTGACCAAGCCATCCGGGCCGGGAGGAGTAGCCGCGACAATCTCCGGAACACTGGCGGCCTGGGCGAATCCGGCGGTCATGAGAGAAGTCGAGACCAGAGGCGCCTTGCCGCCCGGAACATAAACGCCGACGCGATCGAAGGGAGTGAAGCGTTCGCCGACAATAGCACCTTCAGTGTTCTTCGTGGACCAGTCCTTGCGGAGACTTTTTTTGGCGAAGGCGTCGATATTTTTAAGGGAGGCCTTGATCGCGGCTCGGGTTTCCTTGCTGACGGAAGCGCGGGCATGTGCGAGCTCCTCCTCGCTCACGCGAAGAGAAGATGAGGTGAGCTTGGCACCATCGAATTTTTTAGCGAAGGCGATCAGAGCGCGGTCCCCTTTTGCCCGGACTTCATCCACAATTGCGGCCACCGCCTCGCTCACGGCATCGCTCGGGATGGCGCGGCGGTAGAGCTTCTTCACGAAGCTTGCGTAGCCCTTGTCCTCATGGGTGAGAATCTTCATGGCCGCTATCTAAGCCGGGATCGGGGCGAGGACAAGGGAATCGGAAGGATGCGTCATTTTGATTTGTCTGGAAGCGGAACGATAGCTTCCACTTGCCAACCCGGTATCTTCTCTGACACTGACTCATCATGCAGAGACGATCTTTCCTCACTACTTCCTCCGCGACCGCGCTCGGGTTTCTGGGCCTCCGCCAATATCTCGGAGCCTCCGTCAGCAAACGAGTGGTCGCGCCCTACGGACCACTGCTCAAGGACCCCGCCGGGGTGCTAGATCTGCCAAAGGGTTTCCAATACCAGGTCATCTCCAAACAGGGCGACATGATGGATGACGGACTTAAAGTCCCGGGAGCGCCTGATGGTATGGCCTGTTTCCCAGGAAAAGGAGATCAAGTCATCCTGGTCCGAAATCACGAACTCGGTGCGAGAAGCCAAGCCGCAGGACCATTCCCCGGCCAAAAATTTCCCGACGGTTTCGAAAAAGATCTCTCCTATGACTCCGGTGATCAGAGCAATCCTCCTCACGTCGGCGGAACCTCAAACATCGTCTATGATCTCAAGGAGAAAAAGACGGTGAAGGAATTCCTCTCACTCACCGGAACCGACCGGAACTGTGCGGGTGGCGCGATGCCCTGGAATTCCTGGATCACCTGTGAGGAGCCTGGCGACCTCACCTCCGAGCGAGGCAAGCTCCACGGATACTGTTTCGAGGTCAAAGCGACCGACGATGGAAAGCTACAAAAAGCGGTCCCATTGAAGAAGCTAGGACGCTACCGACATGAAGCCGTCGCCCTGGATCCTGAGACCGGCTACCTCTACCTCACGGAGGATGTCAATGACGGCCTCCTCTATCGTTTCATCCCAAAAAAGAAGGGCGATCTCACCGACGGCAAACTCCAGGCACTCGTCGTGAAGGGCGAGCCCTCGACCGATCTCCGGAACTATCGTTCCAGCTCCCGTCTCATCCGTGAACGTGTCCCGATGGATGTGGAATGGATCGATATGCAGGACGTGGAGGCTCCTTCCAATGACCTCCGCTACCGTGGTGCGAAAGCGGGCGCGGCGGTCTTTCCACGCGGCGAAGGGATTCAGTGGACTGAAGGATCCTTTTACATTTGCTGCACCGATGGCGGGCCAAATTCACAGGGACAGATCTATAAACTCACCCCGGGTCGAAAGGGGCAGATGGATGAATTGGAACTCTTCCTTCAACCAGAATCGAATGACCTGCTCACCAATGGCGACAATCTCTGTGCCGCGCCGTGGGGCGATCTCATCATCTGCGAAGACCTGGTGCATGAGCACAAGAGCAAGTCGCCCCACCTTCGCGGAGTGACTCCGAAGGGCGAAATCTACACGCTCGCGCGGAATGCCAAGGGCTCCTCGGAATTCGCCGGATCCTGCTTCTCGCCGGATGGCTCCGTCCTCTTCGTCAACATGCAGGGCTTCGGACTGACCCTGGCCATCACCGGGCCTTGGCAGGACCGGGCGTAGTGACCAATCTCCTGCCGTGAATTATCGCGAAGCCATTGACTGGCTCTACTCCACCCAGATGTTCGGCATCAAGCTGGGCCTCGAAGGACCGACTCGGCTCCTCAGGGAGTTCTTGGCTTTCCCCGCGCACACCACAAAGGTCGTGCATGTCGCGGGGACGAATGGGAAGGGCTCGACCTGTGCGATGATCGATTCGCTCGGCCGGGGTCTTGCGCAGCGCACCGGTCTTTTCACTTCGCCGCATCTCATTGATTACCGGGAGCGCATCCGGGTGAGCGGGATGGAGATCAGCGAGGAGAAGACGGCTGCCCTGATTACCGAGGCCAAGGAACTAGTCGCGGATTGGGACACGCATCCGACTTTTTTTGAACTCACCCTGGCGATCGCGATGCGACATTTCCGGGACAGCGATTGTGACCTCATCATTCTCGAGACCGGAATGGGAGGTCGGCTTGATGCCACCACCGCGGTCCCGGCAGATGTCTGCGTACTCACCCCGATTGCGCTGGATCATACAAAGTGGCTCGGCTCCACGCTCGGTGAAATCGCGACGGAAAAGGCGGGCATTGCGCTGCGGGGGAAGCCACTGATCTCCTCGCCGCAAGAGCCGGAGGCCGAGACCGCGATCAAGCGCGCCACGAACCAGGCTCAAGCTCCCCTCTCCTTCGTCACCCAGCCGCTCACCGGATACACGATCGGGCTGGCAGGTGAGCATCAGAGATACAATGCCGCCCTCGCCTGTGAAGCGATGATTGCCGCAGGATATCACATCAGTTTTGATGTCGTGCAGCACTCACTGGCCCACCTTGACTGGCCCGGAAGATTTGAGCGGATCAATGAGAACCTCATCCTGGATGCCGCGCATAATCCACACGCCGCACAGGCTCTGGTCGAAACCTGGAACAGCGAGTATCCCGGAAAGAAAGCCCGTATTATCTTCGGCGCAGTCGAAGATAAAGAGGTCGACTCCGTGCTCAGACTTCTCGAGCCGATCGCAGAAGAGTTCCACTTCGTTCCGGTGAATTCACCTCGTGGACTCGATCCTTCGAAACACCGCACCGGGACGCGGGCGATCATTCACACCAAACTCACGGAGGCCCTCGCCGCGACAGCAGACCGTCCGACCCTCTTGACCGGTTCGCTTTTTCTACTGGGCGAGGCTAAGGCACTGCTGAGCGAGCAGAGTCAGCGATCCTCCTCTCAATGACTTCCGCTCAATCAGATCCGCAAGCATCAGAATTTTTCTGATCTCGTATTCCGAAGCCTATCCCATATTTTTCACGCACACCCCGCTATCCTTTATCCATGATCGTTCTTCGCTCCGCCATCATCCTGCTTTCTCTCGCAGCCTCTCTTTTCGCCCACCCGATTGAATTTCATAAAGACCCCTTCCGCCAATTGGAAGAAGTCTGGCCAACGCCCACCGAGGCCCGCATCGCTTCCGGTGCGCCGGGACCGCAGTATTGGCAACAGCGCGCAGATTATGATCTGAAGATCGAACTGGAGGAAAAAAAGAACCTCCTCACCGGATCGGGTCGCATCGTCTATCACAATCAATCCCCGCACACCCTGACATATCTCTGGATGCAGCTGGACCGGAATAAATACACCCCCGGCTCTATGGGTCACCAATCGGCGGAGGCCCCGCGTTTCGGCGATATGGAGTTCGATTATTTCCAATCCCTCCTCCTCCGTGAGAAATTCGATGGCGGATTTAAGATCGATAGCCTCGTCGATGAACTCGGTGCGGAGCTAAAGCACCGCGTGGTCGACACCATGATGCGGGTGGACTTGCCAAAACCCCTCAAGCCCGGCGATAAGTTCACCTACCAAATCGCCTGGCACTACACCCTCACCAACTCCCGTACGACCTGGGGCCGGAGCAATATGGAGAAATTTCAAAAGGGCGGAAAAATCTTCGAAATTGCCCAATGGTATCCTCGCGTCTGCGCCTACACCGATGTGCGGGGCTGGCAAAATAAAGCCTTTCTTGGACGCGGAGAGTTCGCCCTGGAATTTGGCGATTATAAGGTCGCCATCACCGTGCCGGACAACCACATCGTAGCCTCCACCGGTGAGTTAAAGAATCCCGGACGTGTGCTCAAACCCAAGTGGAGAAAGCGCCTGAAGAAAGCGGAATCGAACGAAAAGCCGCACTTCATCATCACTCCAGAGGAGGCTGAGAAAAACGAAATGACCCGGGCAAACGGAACCAAAACCTGGGTCTTCGAAGCTAAGAACGTCCGTGACTTCGCCTGGGCCTCATCGCGAAAATTCATCTGGGACGCCGTCCAGCATAAGCTGAAGACGAACCAAAAACCGGTCTGGGCGATGTCCTATTATCCAAACGAGGGCGAACCGCTCTGGAGCCAGTATTCCACCCACGCCATCATGCACACGCTGGATGTCTATTCGCGCCTGACCTTCGACTACCCCTACCCGGTCGCGATTTCAGTCAATGGTCCCGTCTTCGGAATGGAGTATCCCATGATCTGTTTCAATGGCCCCCGCCCCGAGAAAGATGGGACCTATTCCGAGCGGACCAAAAACGCCCTCATCAGCGTCATCATTCACGAAGTCGGTCATAATTGGTTTCCCATGATCGTTAACTCGGATGAAAGGCAATGGACCTGGATGGATGAAGGTATCAATTCCTTCCTTCAGATGCTCACCGAGCAGGAATGGCGGGACAATTACCCCTCGGGTCAAGATCCGCGGAAAATCATTCGCTACATGACCAGCCAACGGCAGCGGCCCATCATGACGAATTCGGAGTCCGTCCTCCAGTTCGGCCCAAATGCCTACACTAAGCCAGCAGTGGGGCTGTCCATTCTAAGGGAAACTATTCTAGGGCGTGAACTTTTCGATGATGCCCTGAAGACCTTTTCGACCCGCTGGATGTTTAAGAGCCCGGAGCCCTCGGACTTCTTCCGCACCATGGAAGATGCCGCCGGAAAGGATCTCGATTGGTTCTGGCGCGGGTGGTTTTACACCACCGATCACGTCGATATGGCCGTAACCGATGTCACCCGCCACATCCTCGATCTTGAAGATCCGGAGGAGAATGCGCAGAAGGCCAAAAAGAAGGACGAGGAA
>CALBVA010000312.1 GCA_937969125.1 uncultured Verrucomicrobiales bacterium
AAATTATTATGGACCTTCAGGATCCCGGTGGAGACCTTGGGGTATTTCCCGGTGAGGCCGGAGGCTTCGAGGAGCCAGGGAAGCTCGGGAGCGAGGATTTCTTGGCCGACTTTGAGTTTCGAAGGATCCACCTTGTTATAAAGCTTCAAGATACGCCAGTAGCGGGTCCGGCCGTAGGCTGACTCGGAAACCTTGCTCAGGCTGCCGCCGCTCGGGATGATGTGTGAGGAGGTCTTGGCATCCTTCGGCCATGGCTTGGCGCGCGCGGCTTCCTTGGCCTTGGCGGCTGCTTTTTCCTTCGCGGCGGTCTTCTTTTTGTCTTCCTTTTCTTTGACAATGATAGCCTTTCCCGGCTTGTCCTTGATCCCATCATCGGGATTGAGCGGAGGGAGATCCGGAAGGGCCTGGGCCTGTGCCGAAGTGGCGAAAATTGGTGCGGCGAGAGCGAGTCCGAGGGACAAGATGGCTGACTTGGTCATGGCGGCGAATGATAGGTCAGAACCGGGTTCCCGGGCGAGCGCTATCCGGGGAGCTTCAGGTCTGCCTGCTGAAGGACGTTATTCACAAGGATTTGAGAGCGGAAGCGGTGGATATTTAGAAAAGCTGATTATCCGGCATGACGGAGTAAGCTGCACTCCGGATTTGCAAAATTTAATACTGAACAGATGCGCTTCTGCGACGTTCTTATATTGGAAGTTTTATGATTGGATTCCAAACGATGACGGTGAGCAAGGTGGCGCGATGGTTCTGGGTCGTCTGTGTGCTCATCAACTTGCCCGTTCTAGAGGCCCGGGAGCTTCCGGAAAATGTCAGAAGATATCATTCACTGCTTTTGAAAAAGCCTGGGAATGAGATCCTCTATCAGAGGTTCGTCGCTGCCTGGTTAGATGCCGATTCGGAAAAGGCGACCCGCGAAGATCTGGAAGAATGGTTAACGGAAAAGGCGGCTACGGGCTCGCCGGAAGCGGCGTTCATTCTCGCAAAATTTCACGCCGGTGAAGGAAATCCTGAGGAGGCGATGAAGGCGCTGGATCGAGCGATCGAAAAATCGGGAGCGAAGCGCTTGCCGGGGGTGTATCTGGAACGGGCGAAGCTGTGGGCGGATTTACTGGAGTTCGAGAAAGGTCTGGAAGATCTGCAGGGGCTGGACTCGGAGGACGCGGTGAGATTACGAGGCATGATTTTGCTGCGGCTGGAGCGCCCGGATGAGGCGGTGGCGGAGTGGGACCGGTTGTTGGCAGAAGCTCCGGAGGATGAAGGACTGTGGGAGGATCTCATTGAACTGAAACTGCGGGAGGGGCTGATGGAGGACGCGATGAAGACCGCGACGGGGCTCATTGCCCGAAGCCGGGATCCCTACAAACGGGAGGTGCGCCGATTACGGTTGGCCGACATTCAGCTGCAGGCCGGTGAGAAGGAGGCGGGGCTGGCATCGCTGGAAAAGGTGCTCGCCGTGACAGGAGACGGGACCTGGTTGGAACGCGAGGTGCTGGCGCAGGTTGAGAGGATTTATCTGCGGGAGGATGATGCCATCGGGCTGCGGGACTATTATCAGAAGCTACGTGAGATCCATCCGCAGCGGGTTTCCATTCGGAAGGCGCTGGCACGCCGCATGGCTGCGAATGGCGAAATGGCGGAGGCCGTCGAGATGTTTCGCGAGGTGTTGAAGATCACTCCGGGAGATGCCGGGAATTGGGAGGAATTCATCACCTTTCTCGAGATGAGTGAGCGCTGGGCAGAGGTGCGAGATGAGGTGTCGGCTTTCCTAAAAGGGAGAGAAGGGGACTTCATACTTTGGGAGAGATTGGCCCGGGTCGAGAGGAAACTGGATCACAAAGAAGGCTCAATGCTGGCCTTGAAAGAGGTGGAAAAGCTCCGCGTGGGATCACCCGAAGGCGTGGTGGCCGTAGCGAGGCTTTATCAGGGCGTGCTGGAAAAGGACGAAGCGGAGAGGGTCCTGCGGGAGGGCAGTCGTCGCTTCCCGGAAGCAGTGGAGGTGGTCGAAGCTCTCGCTGCGGTGCTGGTGGAGCTGGACCGGAAGGAGGAGGCGAAGACTCTCTGGTTGACCCTCGTGAAAGGTGGCGCGCGCGAAGATCTCTTGCGCGTGGCGAGGTCATTAGCTGGTCACGGCATGGTGGCGGAGGCCTTCGATCTGCTGCAGTCCCGCGCTGAGGATTTCAATGAGGATCCGCTGGTGCTGGGGCAGCTTTGTCGGCTGGCTTTGGAAAAAGATCTCGCCACGAGGGCCGTTCCGTATGCCTTGAAGATGGTGGGATTGGCCAAGTCTCCCACTGATCTGGAGGCGGGTGTTAATCTGGCCGAGGGCGTGATCAGGCGGGCCGGGATGGAGGAGGAAGTCATTCAAAAGTTGAAGAAGGAAGCTCGTCCGGGAGCGGGTCTACTCTGCCTGCAAGCCCAGATGCTAATGAGAGCGGGCGATGTCACGGAGGCTCAGGGCTTACTGGATCGCGCGGAAAAATCGGCTGAGAATGCCGAACGCATCGGCCTGTTTCTCGTCGGGCTGGCGCAGCGCTCGGGTGATCTCGCAGAGGCCATTCGTCGGCAGACTGCGATCGTGGATGCGGCGAAAGGACGAAAGACGGTGTCTTTGAAAAAGCTCGTAAAATTGCTCCGCGAATCCGGTGATCTCGCGGCCTCACTACAGCGGGTGGAGGAGTGGAAAAAGGTGGCACCCGGCGACCGGCAAGCTTGGCTGGCACGCGCGGAGCTTCTGATCGACAGCGGCCGGAGTGGGGAGGCGGTGAAGGAGCTTCGCCGGATGATCGGGAGATTCGGCGGGGAGGTCGCGAGCCGTGAACGCCTAGCCGGAGCCTACGAAGCAGATGGCGATCCTGCGGGCGCGGTGAGGATCTATCGTCGGCTTTACGAGCAGGCGGAGCAGGTCGATGCCCGTGCGGGATGGATCCGCAAATGGACTGATCTGGCTCAGCGGGAGGGCTTCACCGATGAGGTCATCTCGGAATTTGAAAAGCGTCGTGTCAGTAATCCCCGCGCAGTGTCCCCCTTGTTGGCCTTGGTCGAAATCTATCAACAGCTGGGTCGTGACGACGAGGCCCGGACGATGTGGAAGGAGATCGCAAAACTCCGTCTGCAGGATTCGGGACTCCTTCTTAAGATCGCGAAAGCCGCTAATCAGAGGGGAGATTGGAAAGAGGCTGAGGCGATTTATCGGAAAGCGGTGGAGGCTGACCGGGGGACGACGGCCAAGGAGGCCTTGATCGCGGCCCTGATGAAACGGGGGCAGACCGCGTCGGCCCTGGCTCTGATGCAATCCCTCCCCGAGGGTTCGCGCAATGCCTGGGAGATCGAAAAAACCGTCGTGGCCCTCATTGAGGCCGGTAAACTGGTGCTCGCCGGAGATTACCTGAACGAGGAGGCTGGGCGCTTCCCCGAAGACTGGCGTCTGAAATACTTACAAGGCATCCTTCATGATCAAGCGGGGCGCACGCATGAAGCGGATCGCATTTTCCGGGAGATCGAGGGGGTGACGAATGAGCTGCCTCGTTTGGCCCAGTTACCCAAGGTCTCGGGTTCGAACTTCGAGAACTTCTTTCACCACCAGCCGTATCTCCAGCTTGGGAGCAGGGAGATCGAAATCCTGGGATATACTTTGCATCATCTTGGCAGGATTAAGATTAAGTTGTCTCAGCCAGCGAAGGAACAAGGGTGGGGTTCCGGGTATTCCACTTCCGGCTCCAGTATCGAACTTAATCTGCCCCGCTCGATGAAAGCCGCTAGGACCGTTGGCTTCCTCTGGCCCTTGCGCAATCTTCAAAAACTTCCCGACGATCAGAAGGTGGCACTCTTCGATCTGATGCTGGAGGGCGCTGAAGGTGATCGGCGCTGGTTTCTCCTGCTTCAGGCTTCCAGAAGAGAGCAATTTGAAAATGAACTCCGAGCAGAACTGACCCGCCAACCCGGAAATTTGAAGCTCTCCCGACTATGGCTTGGGGCGATTGCCAATCGTGGCGAAAAGGCTTTGGATTCGGAGACCAAAGCCATGAATCAGAGGGCTCTCCGGGTCTTCGCGGATCAAATGCCTTTGGAGTGTCTGGGATGCCTTCCCCATATGGTCTCATTGGGGCTTCTGAGCCCACAGCAGGCTGAGGAATGGGTCCCAAAACTTTTTGCCCGACTCTCCCAAAGCGAAAAAGCAAGCCAGCTGAGGATGTTGTTTGATCTGGCCTCGTTCTATCGTGGCCCTTCTCATCAAGAGGTTGACGAGCGGAAGAACCTTGGTGGTAGCGACACCCTAAAGCGATTCTTAGTGAGAGAGCTTTACGATCTGGAACCCGGTCATCTGGCTGACTCTTTACTCTTCATGAGGGTCATCAATGAGGCCTTGTCCCGGGAAGATGGAGCGGGCGCGGTCTCCGGAATCAATCTGATGATCCGAAACAATGAGGTCATTCGGAAAAAAAATGGGGGCCAGGCATCTCGCTCTCGATTCTCGAATTTACCGACGGGTTACTTCCAATTTTCGATTCTCAACCGCCAAAGCAATCAGTTTCGTCCGCTCCTTCCCGGGAGAGGGCTTTACGGATTCTATTTTTCGAGCCTTCTCCACTTCAAGGAGGAAAAGAGACTTCGCGGCACCGCCCGTTATCTGGCAGAGGATGAAGAGGTGGAAAAGCCTTTGGAAGGTCTCGACCTTCCAGACGAGCTGAAAGCCTTCACGAGGGTCAAGGACCCTCTGGAGATCATCAGGCCACATGTGGCCGGGATCACGAATCCGGTCGTTCGTGCTGCTTTCATGGTGAGGCTGAAGATGGATGCGGAACTCAAAATTCTTGTGACACAGCTGACGAAGAGCAAGGTGCCGGATAATTTGTTCCTGGCTGCGGCATGGTTCTATGAGGCCGGTGACCTTGAGAAGAGTTTCCAGACTTTACTTGCGCTGAGAAAACTCAAACTCAAGCGCGCCGAAAGGAGGTATCTTGACCTGGCCTTGGTGACCGTCGGAGCCTTGTGTGCCGAGGTTTGGAAAAAGAATCCGGACCGATCCGATGACTCAAAAGCGGAGATCATTGAATTGTCCCGAGAAATTCTGCTGAAGCGGATAAAGGGAGGATCGGTCGTGCGCGAGATCGATGAAAAGCGAATCATGATCTCTCTTGGGATGGAAGAAGAGCTGGCCACTTATCAGAAGAAAGCGGAGCGAGTCGCGGCTGCCCGCAGGCTCCGAAGTCAAAGGTCTTATCATTTCCAGAGACGGAACCGTCAACGAGAGCCAGTCAAAGCTCTCCTGGAAAAAGGTAGGTCCAAGGATGCCGTCCGCACGATGGCTTCTTCCGTGTCCTCGCTCCTTCGGGGCGGGGCAGGACGTGATAGACTGGCCAAGTCGATGAAACCTTTAATCGATGCGGGACTTATTGGCGACCTCCTGGCTGAACTGGAGAAGACACTTTTAGATAATGTCGATGAATCGGCCTTTCGGAATTATCTCGAAGTAGCTGTGGCCTCCCGGCAGATTGAGAGGCTCACAAAAACTTGTCGGGAAATCCTTATGGCCCGTCCGGCGCACCAGACGGCAGCGGTAGCGCTCTTTCTTTACGGCGGTAGTGGGGAGAAGGATTGGGCCCAATTCTCTCTCAAACAAAACCCCGAATCAGCCCTTCCAAAAATCAAGATTTTACAATCTCTCCTCGCGGGAGAGATACGAGGGGTGAGGGTGAAAGTCGATCTGAATGAGCTTCATCTTGTGCTGCAGGCGACCACATATTTCTTCAAGGAGAGCGAAGGTCTCAAGGCTCAAGATCTGAGCTGGGTGCTGACCATGGTAAGTCGAGCAAAGCAAAAACATAATGAGCTTCATCTTGACCAGGAGACGCCTCGGGAAGTTGTGCAAAAGTTGGGGGTAGCGACCCGTAGACTCTTGGAGATGGCTCTCAAAGAGCCACTGTTGAATGTTAGGATCTTCTCCGACATGGTCCGGTCGCGCGAGATGCTGGAACTCAAGGATGAGGAACTCATTGAGGCTGCCCATCGCTCCCTTCGCATCAGTTTGGAAAACCGACCTGATGCTCCCAGTGATCGAGAGAGCAGAGTTGCGCGTTTACGGTTCGAGAACAGCAATCCGCTCTCGGACGGATGGCATCGAGAGAATGGGGCTTATCATTTCCTTCTCAGATGTTCAAAGAAGCGAATGAAGGAAGTCATCAGGCCGGAGCTACTCGGAAGTCTTGAGAAGAAAGCTCCGTTCGTGGCGATGCGGCATCGAATCGTGATGAGGCTCCTGATGGCAAAAGAAGAACAAGAAGCGGCGGAAGCCTACGAAAATTGGAAAGAGAAGATGGCCGTG
>CALBVA010000313.1 GCA_937969125.1 uncultured Verrucomicrobiales bacterium
GCTTCTTCATATTTGCTTTCAGAGCCTTGATCCGCTGTTGCCCTGCCTTTTGTTTCCCAATGAGCTCCGCCTCTTTCTGAGTGGCTGCCTTGAGTTTAGCCTCAAGCTTTGAAGCATCCTTCCGGAGCTCATTGATGTCACTGATAATCGCGACCGGCTTCGAGACAATGGGCGCTCGCTGAACTTTTGCGGGCTGGCCCGGTTTCTGAGCAGCCTGGCCTCCTTGCTTTCCATTTTTTGCAGCCTTCGTGAGTTGCTCGTTGCGCTTACGCGCGTTGGCGACCGACTGTGAATACCGGTCAGCCTGCTTCCCAAAAACGCTTTCGGGGGCCAGCTTCTTCATCGCCACAATCTCTTTCTGAGCCTCAGCATACTTCTTCTGGCCAGCCAAAGCTCGGATTTTATAAACGGCAAATCGCTGAGCTTCCTCACCCTTGAGTTTCGCTCCATCTCTCATGGACGAGCTAATCATCTTATCGTATTCCCCACGATTCAACATGCGGTTGTATCGCTGCTGCTCCTTCTTGAGCTTTTCTGCATTCTCGATCTGATCAACGTATCCGGTTTCCCCCTTCGGATCCGACGAGGCGATCTCGGCCAACTCGGCCGCATAAAAATCGCGCACGATGTCCTGCGGAAGGGTTTTCAAAGCCTTTACCAAAAGTCCTGCCTTCTTTAGCCCCTTGCTCCCCTTAGCTTCCACGAAAAGCCGATCGCGTTCGACACGGATCGCATGAAGCTGATCCAAGTGCTTCAGGTAATCTTTTACCCCTCCTTTTCTGATTCCAGTATAGGCGTAGGGTCGGCCGGCCGCATCAGTCAGGACGATGGAGGGCATCTGACGGAAGCGATACTTCTGGCGAAGCTCCAGAAGGCTCGTGTGAGCATCCTTTCGCTTGGCGGGAAAATCCACGACCACGGTCACGAACTTCTTCGCCGTAGCATTTTTGAATTTCTGTTGCCCGATAATCTCTTTTTCAAACTTCTGACTCCGCCCGCTCCAGGCCTTTCCGGAAAAAACCATCATGAGATCCTTCTTGGACTCAATTGCCTTCTTCTGAGCTGCGATGACCTCGTGCTTTGGGCAATGCGCGGATAGTGAAAGTGGCAGGCAGCTGATCACCGCAGCAAAGGAAAGAGAGAGTATGGAGGCTGTTGTCTTCATGGAATTTGTTTAGGTGAATCATTCACCCTTCTTGTGAGCTTCGTCGAGTGGAAAAACAAAAAGGCCCCCGATTCCCGGGGGCCTTGAAATTTTATGTGGATCCAAGCCTCAGCCTAAACCTCATCCTTGCTCAACCAGCGAAAGGAAACCACTTCGAAGCGGCGACCGAAGTCGGTCTCACCATTATTGGGAATTGCAGGATTCATTCCAGTCTTCTGGTCCGGAGTTACTGGCTCAGGAGTCCGCTGCACCTTGGCCTCACACCAAGCCCGGGCCAGAACCTTGCCATTGATGTCCTTTGACTCGCCATACGAACGGATAGTGAAGGTATCAGAACGGGTCACCAGGGTCGATCCAAGGACCTGCAAGACATCTCCCTGGGTAATATATCCTGGGGTGCCATATCCGGTAGAAGCCGGCTTCAGTTTAGGATCCAGACGGGTCAGGTCAGCCTGTTGCGGATTATTCTCGGCGATTAGATTGCCCTGATTGGGAAGATCCTGACGAGCAATCGGGAATTCCTTGTTCATCCCCCGATTCACCAACGACTGCTCAAGAGCTGACTCAATAGCCCCACTTCGACGGGTCTCATCCCGCTCACTGGAGGCCAGTCGGCGGTTGACGAAGTCAGACAGGCCGAAGAAGGGAGCTCTGATCTTAACCTCGCGAACAATGGATTCAGCCAGCGAGTCCAACTCAATGTCGCCCATACTCCGGAATCCAGTAAAGACCTTGGTGCTATAATCAGCTCTATCATTCTCCAACCCTCTTGGTGTCAAAACACGTGGGAATGGCGTCCGTTCAGAGCCTGCGTATCCGGCATCCCGCGTCGTCGCCAGAATGGCTTTCCAGGCTTCCTTGTCCGTCGAGTGAACATCGAATCCGCCCTCGATCATCAATCGCCCTGCTGCGCGGAAGAAATCGGTGAGATCGTCAGAAGCTCCGCCGGATTTGTCCCAGAGGCGAAGCGATCCATTTTTGAGGGGCCGGTTCACAGGATCCTGGGCGAAGTTTGCAATCTGGCTCGGAGTTGCACCGGTGACGAAGAAATCAGACCAAAGATTATGATTCACCTCGTAACTCATATCATACACCAGGTGATTCTCCTCGGGAAGTTCGTAAACGATGTTCCGGAAGAGCCCGGACCAATAGTCTTGGCCAAAGCCACTGGCGTCCCAGCCTCGATACTCCCCCGTAGCATTAGCCGGGGTAGTCCTCTCGGATTCAACTCGCGGATCAGCGATAGAACTTCCAACGGTATAGCTAGGGTGCCAAACGTATTCTGACATCTGTAGATGGCGAAGATAACCAATAGAGGGAATCCCCACCTCTTGAGTAGGCACCTCGAAGGTAATCACACGATCGACACCAAAACCAGCAGGCCCAAAAGGAAATCCGGTCTGGAATCCGTCGCGAAGAACCGGACTCAGGGCGTCCCAGCTCAGATCACCACTCGGGTTGTCTCGGGTATAGATACCGTGGAAATAGGGAGTCCTGTTGGTCACATTGTCGAACGGAGTCCGGCAAGCATAGGCAGCACGGAGGTTCCAATTTCCAAGAGCCGAACTTTGCAGAAACAGCTCATTATTCCCGCCGGCTCCCTTATTTGATTCCGTTTCATCCAACCAACGGACACGGAAGCCATCTCGGGTGAACGGGTGCGGAGCGATTCCTTCGTCAACATGATCACCTGCACCAGTCAGCTGAATGACATTTGCTTGGCTCGAACTATTCCATGCGATCGGATACTCATCACCACCGCCGGCCTGAAGAGAAACACTTGCGTAAGAAAGCATCGGCTCCCTTGGGAAGGTAGCCCGGGTGGGGTTCAGAGATTCATTCTCAAGATATTTCAGCATGAACATATAATTATCAGCTCCATTCTGTTTGAAATCGATTGGA
>CALBVA010000314.1 GCA_937969125.1 uncultured Verrucomicrobiales bacterium
TGCGGTCCCATCTTCTGGAGTTCATCGCGAATGATCCCCGCCACCATCAAGCGCATGTTCTTTTTATCGTCAGCCGGAATGACGAACCACGGCGCATCCTCCGTGGAGGTCTCATTGATGGCCTCCTCATAAGCCTTCTGGTAATCCTTCCAATAGCCTCTTTCCTTCACATCCCCCTCGTTAAACTTCCAGTTCTTATCGGGTTCATCGATGCGTGAGATAAAGCGGTCCAGCTGCTCCTGCTTGGAGACATTGAGGAAGAACTTCAGGACCTTCGTGCCATTCCGTTGGAGGTGGGCTTCGTGATCACGAATGGAGGCGTAGCGGCCAGACCAAACTTCCTCTAGACACTCCTCTGGCAGTTGCTGGTATTCCGTCACGATCTTCGGGTGCACTTTCACTACCAGAACTTCTTCATAATAAGAACGATTGAAAATGGAGATGCAGCCGCGCATTGGCAGATGGTCCTGGCTACGCCAGAGGAAGTCGTGATCCAGCTCCTCGGCGCTCGGTTTTTTAAACGAGTGTACCGAGACCCCATGCGGATTCACTCCAGAAACAACGGCGCGAATTGTCCCGTCCTTTCCAGCCGCGTCCATCGCCTGAAAAATGAGGAGCAGACCGTGGCGATCATTAGCATACATCGCTCTCTGAAGTTCGTTGATCTCCTTACGTGTGTCCTTCAGTTGCTTCTTGTAGTCGGACTTGTCTCTATAGATGGGATCGGTGGAATTGGGGAAATCGGCCAATGATACCGGCTCTGATCCTTCCACCCGGAAATCGTTTAAGTCTCTCTTATCACTCATGCCGGAGATCATATTCTTTCAAGGACTGCCGGAAAGGATCAACCGCATGTCGGCTTAATTTTTCCCGAAAAAGTGGGTTTGACGTGCCGATTTGTGTCTGACAGCTTCCGCGCCCCATGCTTGATACGCATCACCACCTCTGGGCTTACAACACCGATGAATATGGTTGGATTCCAGAGAATACCCCCCTCGCCCAGGATCAACTTCTTCCCGAACTCGAAGCCGCCACTCAGGCTGCCGGAGTGACCGGGACCATCGCGGTACAGGCCCGCCAAGTCATTGCCGAGTCGGACGACCTCCTTTCCATCGCCGGTCAATCCGACCTCATCCGCGGAGTCGTGGGCTGGGTCCCACTGATCGATGACGCCGTCTCCTCCGATCTCGAACGCCTCGCCCCTCACGAAAAATTCGTCGGCGTGCGCCACGTCCTGCAAGATGAACCGGATGAATACTTCCTCCGCGATGACTTTCACAGGGGACTCGCCCAACTACCAGGTCACGATCTGAAATACGATCTTCTCCTCTTCCAACGCCAGCTACCCGTCGCGACCCAGCTTGTCGACCGCCAGCCAAACCTGGAAATCATCGTGGACCACATCGCCAAGCCCGAAGCGAAAAACGGCAAGATCGAAAGCGACTGGCTGAGTGGGATGAAGGAGCTGGCCAAACGTGACCACATCCGCGGGGTTAAATTTTCCGGACTAGTTACAGAATTTAATGACGACGAAGTTATCAATCCCGACACCGTACGTGCTTACTTTGAGGAAACCCTGGAGATCTTCGGGGCTGATCGGGTCATGTTCGGCACCGACTGGCCGGTCTGCCTCCTCCGCATCAATTCCTATGCCGACTGGGCCCGCGCCGTGCAGGGCTTTGTTGATAAACTTTCCCCTGACGAACAGTCTGCCATCCTTGAAAAAAACGGAGAAGCCGCCTACGGGCTGAAAAGTTAGGCTGGTCACCTAACGTATTTCTCGTTTGGATGATCGGACACGCTCGACCCTCGTAATCTCCTTTGCAAGCACTCGAACGAAAGCATACGAACTCTTGAGTCTCAACCGTACAGAATACAAGTATCTCATCTCGCTCGATGAGATGGAGCAAATCCAGAAGGATCTCGATGACCGCCTTGTCGTGGACAGCCTGGCCTCCGAGGATGGCTGTTACCCCATTGTCACCGAATATTTTGAAACCCCAACGCGGGAATGTTTCTGGGAGAAAGAGCGCCGCCTCGCCAGCCGCCGAAAAATCCGCGTCCGCATCTACGGCAGCGACGGAGGCAAGATTCCCCCGACGGGTTTCATTGAGATCAAGCACAAGCACTTTGGCTTCGGTGCCAAGCGCCGCCTCTTCCTCCCGGTCGAGGAAGCAATCGCCTTCGCAGATGGTGATTACGATGTCTTAAAGCGAGTCAAACGCGATTGGTCCCGCACCCAGCGTATGATCATCGCGGAACTCTTTGATCTTATTGAGCGTCGAAAATTCGAGCCTGCGATCCAGCTCCGCTACGACCGGAAGGCCCTCATGACTCCAGACGGCCAACTCCGCATCACCTTTGACACCCGGCTCATGTGCCGTTCGGAGCTTCTCAGCCTTGAGGCCGATGACCAACGCTTCAGCGAATACATCATCCCGCCGGACAAATCGATCTTTGAGGTCAAATCCATCGGCCCCGTCCCCTTCTGGTTCCGAGAATATGGCGGTGAGAAGGCCCTCATGCGCCGGAGCTTTAGCAAGTTCTGCACTGCCCTGAAACAAGTCGATCCTGTCCTCCTTTCCCAACTCAGTCATACCGGCAATCCCTCCGTTCTCAGCGAGCCCGCCGCCTGATCTCAGATTTCAAACGACACCTCGAAAACACCTCACCTTATGGATTCAGCCATCGCAATCATTGACACCGTTACTTCGCCCGCCCCTGGAAAGCCCGGTTTTGGTCTTCTTCCTTATTTCAATGAACTCCGTGCAGTCGCTCCGGGACCGCTGGAGGTTCTAGCCGCCATGACGATGAGCTTCCTCCTGAACCTCATCGTGGGCACCCTCTACCAGCGGACTTACAAAGGCACTCGCTACTCCCAGGACTATGTTCACACTCTCGTCATCATCGGCACTGTCACCACCACCCTAATCATGGTGGTGAGCGGAAATGGCGCGGTGGCCTTCGGTATGTTCGCGGCCTTCTCAATGATCCGTTTCCGCCGGAACCTCGGGCAATCGCGAGATCTCGCCTTCGTCTTCTTCGCCATGGCCACCGGCATGGTGGTCGGTGCCCGGCAGTATGAGCTGGCTGTTGTCACCACTCTGATCGTTTCCATCGCGATTTTCATACTCTCCAGCAAGGACGCTTTCGCCCCAAATCGCGCATCTCACCAGCTCCGTATCCGCGTGAACAACGACGTCGACTTCTCCGTCGCTTTCAATGAAATCTTCGACAAATTCACCGACGCTACCGAGATGATCAGCGTCGAGTCCGTGCAGGCCGGGATGATGAGCGAACTCCGCTATGGCATCGTCCTAAAGGACGACGTGCAGGTCTCTGACTTCATGGAAGAGATCCAAATCGCCTGCGGCAATAATCGCGCGATCCTAACCTCGACACAGCGCGAGTTGGATTCCTGATCAATCTGACCGTTCACTTTCCAACCAGCCCCGCTTTCTGCAAAGGAGCGGGGCTTTTTTGTGCGAGGTGACAATGAGAATCCATCCAAAATGGAGGACCTTCGCCATAACATGTTGATTTGTTTCTCGCTACCGCCTCTCTAACATCTATTCTGTTAACGACTCACTCGACGGACTTTTCCCACCAAAGTAACCCAAACGTTAAAATCTGAAAAAACCAAAAAAAAGATCCTCCACTGCGTAACCTTTTCCGGAAAAAAGGTAATTATAAAGTGAAGGGACGTTTTTACAACTGAACTTCTCTGGAGCGGATTGAAGCCTCGCTCCAGAAAACCCCCGCATATCGAAGTTGGAGCTGAGATGTGCATGGGCGGTCTGGAACAATCTTCTGATTATTCCAGACCGTCTCTCCCCCACCCTCAACTTTCTTTCAGGGTGGTTTCAATGCGGCCTCTTTCCCTCTTGCTCCGTTTCCCCTTGGCGGTGACTCTCGCCCCGTGAAGTTTCGCGATCACCATCACCTCGCCTATTGCACCAATATCCATCCGGCTGAAAACTGGACAGAGACTTTCCAGGTCCTGGAGACTGACGTCCTCGCAGTCCGAGACCGCGTCGCGCCGGAAGAGGCCTTCGCCATCGGCCTTCGTCTCTCTGCCCAAGCCGCCATGGAACTGCTCGAGAACGATCACTTGGACCAATTCGAAGCCTGGTTGTTGTCTCAGAATTGCTATGTCTTCACCATCAATGGCTTCCCTTACGGTGCCTTCCACGGCACTCGTGTGAAGGAGAACGTTTATAAACCGGACTGGACTCAACTCGCCCGCCTCGTTTACACCGAGCAGCTCTTCACCATCATCGACCGGCTCTGCCCCGCAGAGTCCGGAGGCTCGGTCTCCACTCTGCCCGGCTCCTTCAAGGAATTCAAAGCCGACGAGGAACAGATCTTCACCCAACTCTATTCCTGCGCTCTCACCATCGAATCCCTCTCCGGGAAATCTGGCAAGGACCTCCACCTCGGGCTGGAGCCTGAGCCTCTGGGCCACTTCGAAAACACCGCCGAGACCCTCGCCTTTTTCAAGCGCTTCCATCAATGGTGTGACAAACAGGATCTCGATCGCGCGCCAGTCGAAAAACACATCGGGCTAAATTACGACACCTGCCACTTCGCCCTGGAATTCGAAGATTGCCAAGCCTCCCTCGCAGCTTTCGCCGAAGCAGGGATCCGTATTTCCAAAATCCACCTTTCCAACGCGCTTTCCTTCGACCCCCAAAATCACGAAGCCCTCACCGCGATCCGGCAGTTTGACGAGCCGACTTATCTCCATCAGGTCATCCTTAATACCGACCCGCTCACCCGCTTCAAAGACCTTCCTGATTTTCAGGATGACGCAGGAACCGCCACCGAAGGCCGCATTCATTTTCACGTTCCGCTCTACTCGGAACCCCTCTCACCGCTTGGCTCCACCTTGGATCATGCTGAAGCCGCTCTCGCTTATCTCAAGGAGCACCCAGAGACCTGTCCGCATCTGGAGATCGAGACCTACACCTGGGGCGTCCTTCCGGCCCACCTCCAGAAGCCGCTGACCGATCAGATCAGCGCAGAGTATCACTGGGTGAGGTCGCGATAGAGCTGCGTGATCTTGGGCACCGCGACTCCGGCGGCCTGCGCCCGACGCAGCGGCTCTCCCCAGATCGCTTCGATCTCGATGGGGTTTCCCTCCACAAAATCAATCATGCTAGATGGCCGGTAGCCCCCCATCGAGCACGTGATTTCGATCTGATAGTCGATGAATCCTTCCTCGATCTCGTAGCCCAACGCGCCTGCCGCCGAGATCACTTCCATCATCAATTCGCGCACCCGCGACTCGCCATCCGGCTGAGCCAGGAGAACCTCGGTATCAATGCCACCTTCGGTGATGCAGAGTCCGTTAAAGGGGATATTCCACACCAGCTTCCGCCACTGGGCCTCGCCAAGATTAGCGACGGTCTCGCAGGGGATCTTCGCTTCTTTGAAAATCTCCGCCAACTTCGTGAGTCGCGGTGTGACCCCGGGTTTCAGCCCCCCGATCGAAATCTTTCCGCCGCCGCTGTGCCAGATCAATCCCGCCCTCATCCTATTGATGCACACGAAACAAAGCCCACCCAGCACCCGGTTTTCGCCAAAGATCTCCGCGAGTTGCTCCACATTTCCGAGTCCGTTTTGTAGCGTCAGCACGACCGAATCGTCATGAAGCATCGGGCCAATCACTTCCTCATAGCGTTCATTCGCAGTCGTCTTCCAAGCCACGATGACGACGTCCACTTTCCCAATCTCCTCAGCCGACCTCGCACAAATCACCTCAGGCACTTTAAAGTCGCCGTGAATGCTCTCAATTTCCAGGCCACCTTCACGAACAACCTCATAATCCGAACGGAGGAGAAATCGAACCTCATTGCCCGCCTCAGCCAGTCGGGCCCCGTAGTAACTCCCGACTGCGCCGGCTCCAACGATAGCGAAGATCTTCATGACTTACCCTAAGATCGGATGCTTCCGTTTCAACTCCCTCGCAACCTTCGCGGCAGTCGCGATGGTATTCCGATGAATCTTCGCGGTGTATTCAGCCTGCCGGTTGTAGCCACCTCCGTAGAGAATAGCCACCGGGATGCGGTTGCCCAGGAAGGCACGGAGGATGACCTCGTCCCTCTTAATGAAATCCTTCAGATCGAGAAGCATCTGCCCCATTCGGTCATTCCGGTGATTGTCGGCACCAGCGATCCAGATCACGAGATCCGGAGAGAAGACATCCAATGCCGCCGCGAGAGTGTTGAAGAGTTGCTTGAGATACATCTCGCCCTCAACGTAGCGCACCGTCTCCACGTCCATGGAGCCATTGACCTTACTCGTCGGGAAGTTCCGGCCAACGTGGATGGAATAGGTGAAAACATTCGGGTCATTGCCGAGGATGGAATTGGTCCCGTTTCCCTGATGCGCATCGGTATCCACCACCATGACCTTGATGCCGGGTCGGCTGACTTGCAGGTCGCGGATGGCAATTGCGACATCATTGAAAACACAATAACCTTCGCCCCGCCCCTTGAAGGAGTGGTGGGTCCCACCGGCCAGCACGGCTGCGACGCCATCCTGCAAAGCGGCATGACAGGCCTGCCGAGTCGCCTCGACCTCAGTCGCGCTGCGACTGTAGAGCTTCGGCGTGACAGGCAGGCCGAGCTGGATCTGCTCCTTCCGGTCAAGATGGCCGTGGTAAATTTTGGAGAGGTAATCGGCGTCGTGAACTCGCTGCAGGACATGGGTCTCCGCCGCGCGGACTTCGATAATGTCCTCTCCTTTCACGATCCCGCTGCCGACCAGCATGTTCTTGGAGACCTCGAACTTATCCATGGGAAATGGATGCCCATTCGGCAGTTCGAGGAAAAATTCTGAGGAGTAAAAACAGCGCATCGCGATCTGCCACTACTCTCCCCCCCGTTCTCCCTACCTGCAAGCATAGACATAGAGCTTCCGGTCTCGGAGACGGCTTACCAGGCCGGTCCCACTTCCCACTCCTCCAGCATCTCTTCGGGACAATCATCCAGAAAGCGCGAGGGACGCGTGATGACGTCGCCGGTGTAGCTCTTCGGATTGATCTGCGGATAAGTGAGGTATAATTCGTCCTTCGACCGAGTGAGTGCCACGTAGAAAAGGCGGCGCTCCTCCTCGAACACATCCAGATCCTCAGCCTCCAGCACGCGGCCATTCGGGAACATCCCATCGGTGAGCCAGATGATAAAAACGATCTTCCACTCCAGCCCCTTCGCCTGGTGGATGGAGCTCAAGACGATCTGCTCGTCATCCTTCTCGGCCTTGTTTCCGGTCGGTTCACCGTCAGCGGTGCTCATTAATGACAGCTGACCCAGAAGCTCCACGATGTCGTCGAAGCTCTCAGCATACATAATGAGCTGCTCAACATCCTGGCGGCGGTTATCGTAGTTTTCAAAACTGGCCCGCATGAACTCATCGTACACCCCCTCCAAAACAGAAGTGATCATTTCCGACGAACGCGCATAGCTCCCGCCGGGTGCGAGTTCATCGAGAATGTAGCAGAGCTGTTCCCAATCCTTCTTCGCCTTCGCCGGGACAGAGAACTTCAGCATGGTGTCGGAGAATCTTTCCGGCGGGGTCTCATTTCGAGAGAGCCCGGTCTTCAACCAAAGCCTCCACAGTTTCGAGGCGGTGGCAGTCCCGATACCGGGAAGGAGGAGGCAGAATCGTTTGAAGGAGACCTCATCTCGCATGTTCGTGACGAAGCGCAGGAAGGCCGTGACATCCTTGATATGAGCCTGCTCGAAGAAACGAAGACCGCTGGTGATTTCAAAAGGAATCCCACGCGAAGTGAGTTCCATCTGGATCTCGAGACTCTGGTGGTGGGCGCGGTAAAGGATCGCCATTTCCTTCAATTCCACCCCTTCGTCGCGAAGTTCTAAAATGCGCTGCGCGATGAAGTTCGCCTGAGTATGAGGATCCTCCAGCGCAACTAAGGCCGGGACCATCGAACCGCCAGAGCGCGCAGCGATGAGGTTCTTTTTAAATTGCTTCGTATTCGCGGAGATGGCGGCATTGGACAGCGCGAGAACCTCTGGCACGCTGCGGTAGTTCATCTCAATTTTATAGGTCTCCGCGTCCGGATAACGGTGTGGGAAGGAGAGGATATTATCCATGTCCGCGCCACGCCAAGAATAGATGGACTGGGCGTCATCGCCGACCACCATGACGGAGTTTTGAGGGCTGGCGAGGAGATGGATGAGTTCGCTCTGAACCGCATTGGTGTCCTGATACTCATCAACGAGGAGGTATTGAAAACGTTTCTGATAGAGTTCGCAGACGTCCTTGTTTTTCTTCAAGAGTCTCAGCGGAAGGATCAGGAGGTCATCGAAATCCACGCTGTTGGTCTCCAGTTTTTTCGCGGTATAAGCCTCGCCGATCTGCGCGATCTCCTCCGCCCATTCCTCGAAATAGGGATAGCGGCACTCCAGGAGATCCTCGAGCAGGACGCCGGTGTTTTCCACAAGTGAAAAGATGGAGATGAGGACATCTACCTTCGGAAAGCGGCGCGATTTTGTATCGATATCGCACTCCGCCACCACCGTGTTCATGAGCGACTTTTGATCATCGCGATCCATGATCGAGAAGGACCGGGTGAGGCCCATTTCATCGGCATGACGTCTCAGAATACGGCTTCCGATGGAGTGAAAGGTGCCGCTCCAGAGGTCACTGAGATCCATGGGAATGAGCTCCCTGACCCGCTCCATCATCTCCTTGGCGGCTTTATTGGTAAAAGTGAGCAGGAGCAGGCTACGCGGATCCACGCCCTGATCGAGAAGGTAGGCTACGCGATAAGTCAAGATGCGTGTCTTCCCCGAACCAGCTCCCGCAATGACAAGCGCCGGACCGGGTGCCGAACTGACGGCTGCGTATTGCTGCTCATTTAGCTCCTTCTGATAATCAATCCCGGAAGCTCCTTTACGGGGGGCTTTGTCTAGCTGGTATTTTCGAGCCATGTGATAAAATTACTCGGCTTCCTCAGGAGTAGCCCCCTGATCGATCTTCTTCGTGTAGCGTTGGTAATCCGCGTATTCCCGCTTGATCACCGGAATGAGAAGATACACTCCGATTAAATTCGGAATACTCATGGCAAATAAGGCCGCATCAGAGAATCCCACTGCTTTCGTCATGGAAGTGGCAGAGCCGATTACGATCATCAGGAGAAACATCACCTTATAAGAGACCTCGGCGCCCTTACTGCGACCGAGGAGATATTGCCAGGCCTGTAGCCCGTAATAGCTCCAGGTGATTAAGGTGGAGAAAGCAAACAGCAGCACGCAGGCGAAAAGGATGTAGCGGAAGCCGTCATGCACCGAAGCGAAGGCCATCGAGGTCAGGCCGATTCCGAAGGCATTGTCATTGTTGTCATCCTTCCCGAGAACCTGCTCAACTCCATTGACAGTGAAATTGGCGGTGTCTCCATCGAAATGCATTGAGGTCACGATCACCAGCGAAGTCATAGTGCAGACCACCACTGAATCGATGAACGGTTCCAGCAGAGCCACGACCCCTTCCGAGGCTGGCTTCCGGGTCTTTACGGCGGAGTGAGCGATGGCTGCAGAACCAATGCCTGCTTCGTTTGAAAAAGTGGCCCGGCGGATACCCCAGATGAAGGCTGCAATAAAACCACCGGTGACAGCAGCGCGGGGCTCAAAGGCTTCGCTAATAATCATGCCCAATGCCATCCCAATTCGGTCACTATTCGCGATCAAGACGATGAACGCACTGATGATGTAAACCAAGCACATCGCAGGAACCAATTTTGAGGTCACCTTGGCAATCCCTCGGATGCCCCCAAGAATGACCAATCCGACCATCACGGCCATCGCAAGACCGAAGACCCACTGCCTTCCTGCGATGAAACCCTCCTGGCCTCCGGTAACATTCACCAACTGGGCAGTGGCCTGGTTAATTTGGAAAATATTGCCTCCACCAAAGGACGCGAGGACGCAGAAAAGAGCAAAGACAATGGCAAGGACCTGACCTAGAGGAGCCATTCCTCGCTCAGCCAACCCCTTTTTGAGATAATACATCCCGCCACCATGAATGCGGCCATCAGAATCAGTTTCGCGATACTTCACACCGAGAGTGCATTCCGCGAACTTCGTTGCCATCCCAAGAAAACCCGCAAGGAAGAGCCAGAATGCCACGCCTGGGCCAGCAATGGCGATACCGATGGCGACTCCCGCGATATTCCCGAGACCCACTGTTCCTGAAACGGCTGCCGAAAGGGCTTGAAAATGGGTGATCTCCCCAGGATCCGTATCCCGTGAATACCGCCCTTTCAACGTCCGGATGGCGAGCGGGAAGGCCGAGAAGTTAATCAATTTAAAAACAATCGTGCAAACGACACCGGCCATCGCCAGCCAGAGCACAATCCAGAGAATCCCGTATTTCTCATCCTCCCCATTTTCATTCTTTCCGACGGTGACATCGATGGAGCTAAAGATGGTATCAACGAAAGGTCCGGTCACCTTCCCGAAACCTTCGTCAAGCTTCTGGTCAAAGGACTTCTCTTCCTCCGGAGCCTTACCAGGCTCGGCAGCAGGCAAGTTCTCATCATCCTGCGCAGACAGAGTCCCCGCCAAAAACCAAATACCGACAATCGGCAGAAGTCGTTTTAACATGCCGCAACTCTGGAAAATCGAGGCAAGGGCGACAAGAAGGGAATGCCGACCAGGCAAATCCAACGAGGTTTGGGACAGGCAATCTCTACTCGTCCGCCTTAAAAATCTCAGACGAAGCCCTCGCCTACGAGATCACCAATCGCTTTGACTTCATACGCTTCCTCTCCATCGCGCCGAGGAATCGCACTCCGGATGACAACACCCTCTGGGACTTCCTGGAAAAACTTGTCCCTGAAGGCGTGCGGCAACTTTTTCAACATCTCGATGACGAACTCGCTGAGCGAGGCATAGTTGGCAAAGAGCGAGCCAGCCTGAGCTCCGCTGGGAAAGACGATGAAAATGAATGCCATTGAGGCGAATTGCGCACAGGAAGGGATGAACTCAAATTTTGTTACCGATCGGTAACAAAATGCGAACACCTAGCCAAAAACAGCAGATATATTACCGAACGGTAACAAAATTATTGAAACTAGCCTCCAATCCCGTATTATTACCGAACGGTAACAAAAAGAGGACAGAATGACAGTCGAACACTTAGGCCTCTTGGTCAAAAAGCACCGCAAGCTTGCAGGCCTCAATCAGACAGATCTGGCCATGGTCTCGGGCACCGCGACTCGCTTTATCAGCAATCTGGAAAATGGAAAACAAAGCTGCGAAATCGGAAAGGTCATGGCGGTATGCCAGAGTCTAGGCCTTGAGCTTGTCCCCATCAGCAAAAACGGAGAGGTCGTGAGAGATGGCAAGAATACTTAATGTCTATTTGAGTGACCACTTCGTGGGGGAGCTTGAGCAAGATGACTCGGGATCTCTTTGGTTCACCTACCATGCCGATTGGCTGAGCTTCGAAGGGGCCACTCCGCTATCAGCTTCTCTTGTGCTGCGATCAGAGCGATTCAAGCGAAACGAATGCCGGCCCTTTTTCGCGGGGTTATTGCCAGAAGAAGAAAGCCGGAAATTGGTCGCAAAAACTTTCGGTGTGAGTGACAGAAATGATTTTGCCATCTTAAGCAAGATCGGAGGCGAGTGTGCCGGAGCTGTCAGCTTAGTGGAACAGGGCGTCAGTCGAAATGCCTCAGGCAAGCGATATGAAAAGATCTCCGAGGATGAACTCGGTGCAAAACTACAGAAGCTCCCCCTACGACCACTCTTGGCAGGAGAAAAAGGCATCCGGCTCTCCCTAGCCGGAGCTCAGGGAAAGCTCGCCGTCATGATTCTTGAAGGAGAATACTTTCTCTCGCTCGATGGCGCTCCCAGCAGCCACATTCTAAAACCAGACAGCGAGCACTACCTCGGTCTGGCGAGGAACGAATTCTTCTGCATGAAGCTTGCGAGAGAAATGAACCTCGATGTCGCTCCTGTCGAACTTCATCAAGCAGGCGAAGTCGAATTTCTGCAAGTCAGTCGCTATGATCGTGATCAAGATCTCAAAGGTCATTTGATCAGAGTCCATCAGGAGGATTTCTGTCAGGCTTTGGGCATCGTCCCGGAACTCAAATATCAACAAGAAGGCGGCCCGGATTTCAAGCAATGCTTTGAACTCATTCGGCAGATTTCCTCGTTACCTGGTCCGGACGTTCTGGCCCTTTTTGACGCCACCATTTTTAACTTTCTCATCGGTAACAATGACGCACATGGAAAGAACTTTTCATTTCTCTATCGTGATGGGAGCACCAGGCTGGCACCGCTCTATGATCTCGTTTGCACTCAGCTTTATCCCGAGCTTTCCAACGAAATGGCAATGAAGATCGGAGGAGAAAAAAGACCAGATCAACTCCGTGGAAAAAACTGGAGAAAATTCTTCGAAGAAGTCGGCCTCACCGCATCCGCAGCAACCAAGCGTGCACTCGCTTTTTCAAATAAAGCAGAGCAGACCCTTGCAGAAATGGACATCCCAGAAGCGACCGATTCTCGACTCCCAAATCTAGTCAAAGCGAATATCAGCAAGCTAAGAAGAGCATTATCATAGCCTGCTTTCCTACCTCTTGGGTGAGCCCCCATCCAATCCCCAAAACTCATCATTAATCCACCTTGCCGAATCACGACCAATTCCGTTGGATCGCTATCAATGAAGCGGTAAGCACCTCTCATCATCACTTTCATCTACCTTTTCCTCTTCAGCAGCATCTCCCAATCCACCGCCAAGGAATCCGGCGGATCCTACAACAAAAAGCGAGTCCGATAAGGAACCTCTCAATCTAGCATCTCCCTTAAAACCTCTTCTCTATGTCCACCCCTTCAAAGAATCACACCCTCCTCATCGGCTGGGACGCCGCTGACTGGAAAGTCATCAATCCACTCCTTGATGCAGGAAAAATGCCCAACCTCCAGGCCCTTATCGATGGCGGAACCATGGGGAACATCGCCACCCTTCAGCCTGCACTCTCACCCACGCTCTGGACCTCCATTGCCACCGGGAAGCGAC
>CALBVA010000315.1 GCA_937969125.1 uncultured Verrucomicrobiales bacterium
TAGATACGCCATGCACAAGACATACTACATCGGGCTCGACGTCCACAAGGAATCAATTGCTATCGCCTACACTCACGAAGGCTCTCGCAAAGCCCCCACCTCGTAACATGCCCTCGAGCAAGCCATGCGACGCATCGCCAAAAAACAACAACGTGAACTCTGCGACCTCCACGTCTGCTACGAAGCCAGCGGGTGTGGCTTCTGGATCGCTCGACGGCTCCTTCAAATGGGCGTTCGCTGTGAAGTCATCGCCCCCTCACTCATCCCCACTCGCTCCGGCGACAGAGTCAAAACCGACAAACGTGACTCCATCAAACTCGCCAAATCACTTCGCTCCAATGACCTCGTCGCCGTCAACATTCCCGACTCTACTGATGAAGCCATCCGCGACCTTTGCCGAACACGGACCGACGCGGTTGACGATCTCCGCCGCGCCAAGACCCGACTGAGAAACGATCAAGCACGATGGCTGAAAAAATGGCCTCGCAGTGAGGCAACGAAACAATTTGTTTCAACTCTTGAGACTTCTTGCAGGTAGAGATTCTGCCAACGATTGAATCTTAATCGAAAACTTAAAAAGTGAACTCGTCCTCGCCGAGGACTTTCACTTCGGTTTCCAGTTCGATTCCGCGCTCGGCTTTGGCGGTCTGCTTGATCTTTTCAATGAGGGCCAAGACTTCGCTCGCGGTCGCTTTCCCGCGATTCACGATAAAGTTCCCGTGCTCCGGAGAGACCTCGGCTTTGCCGACGCCGGTCTCCTTAAGCCCCAATTCATCGATGAGTTTACCGGCTCCGATGGCGGCAGGATTCTTAAAGGAGCAGCCCGCGCTCGCGGCCTTTGGCTGGGTAGTATTCCGATGGTGGCGGGATTCATCGAGAAGCTCCTGAATCTTTTCTGCGCTGCTTGGATAACCCTTGAAAGTGGCCTGCAGCGCGTAGTTTCGTCGTAATTCAGGGACGCTGCGGTAGAAGCTTTCGATGTCCTCGCGGTTGCGGGTCCGCTGTTTTCCATCTTCATCGAGAAAGGTCACGCTGACCACTTGATCGAAGGTCTCGATACCCATCGCCCCGGCATTCATTCGCAGTCCGCCACCGACATTTCCGGGAATGCCTTCCATCCACTCGAAACCACCAATCTTGTGCTCACGAGCCACGCTCGCGAGTTTCTTAAAACGAGCTCCCGCTCCGGCCGTGATCGTCATGCCATCGGCAGTGACTTCGCTAAAGGCGCCGCCGGTCGGGTGAATGACCGCTCCGCGAATCCCGCCATCACGGACGAGAAGATTTGAGCCGCGCCCCACGATGCGGACAGGAATGCCGCGCGCCTTGCAGAAAATGACAGCCTCGGAAAAGGCCTCAAAGGTGCTCGGCTCGATCCAATACTGCGCCGGTCCGCCGACCCGCAGGGTGCTGTGGCGGGCCATCGGTTCATAGAGCTTCAGGTTCTCCACGCCGGACTCGACGCGAAGTTCTTCGAGGAATTTCAAATCGGCGACGAGGCGGTTTCCGGCCTCATGGACATTCCCGGCACCGAGGGTGAGGAAGAGATCGTCCGCCTGCAGGAAGTTTCCGATGGCATGATGCGCGGTTGCGAGATCGGGAAGATAGGTCGCCTTGGTCGCTCCAGCGGCATGCACCGCATCCACAATGGTCTGCCCGGTGATGCCCTCGATAGGATCCTCACTGGCGGCATAGATGCTGGTGACAAAAACGTGATCCGCCGCTTGTAAAGCATCCCCGAACTCCGCCGCTAACTTCTCGGTGCGGCTAAAACGGTGGGGTTGGAAAAGAACGACGACCCGACCGCGATCATAACTGCGGGCGGTTTGCAAAGTCGCGGAGACCTCCGTCGGGTGATGGCCGTAGTCATCCACAATGCGGTAACGCTTGCTGAGGAACTTCGTCTCGAAGCGGCGCTTCGCCCCGGCAAAGGAGCTGAGCGCGCGGGAGGCCATTTGAAAATCGACCCCGCAAAGGTGGCCGAGAGCGAGCGATCCGAGGGCATTGAGTACGTTATGCAAGCCGGGAATGCCCAGCTGCACGCGGCCGAAGTCTTCGCCACGGAAGGAGACATTGAAACTGACAGTGCCGATCTGCTCCGAGACCTCGGTGGCGGTCCAATCCGCCCCCTCCCAGCCGTAGGAGATGGCATTCTTACGAGGCCCGCAAAGGCGCGTCGCCTCCGGACACTCCGCACAATATACGATGGAGCCGGAAGTTTGATCGAGAAGGGTCGTGAAGACCTCGCGGATCTGCTCGATGCCGCGTGTGTAGTGATCGAGATGCTCCTCCTCGACATTCAAAACGATGGCGTGAGTCGGCTGGTAAAGAGCGAGTGTGCCGTCTGATTCATCACCCTCGGCGACGAGGTATTCGCCGCCTTCATTCCACTCGGCATTCGCGCCAAGGACAGGGATCTCCGCGCCGACGTAGTGACAGGGATTCAGCTCACCCTCGCGCAAGATGTGCGCCGCCATGGAAGAAGTCGTCGTCTTCCCGTGGGTGCCGGAGACGATGACGCCCTTCTTGGTGTGGAGAATCGCGGCGAGGCACTCGGCCCGACGGAAGGTGGCGATGCCCTGCGCGATGGCTGCGGCACGGGCTGGATTGCTTTCGCGAATGGCCGAGGAGTAGATGACCGCATCGGCATCCTTCACCGCTTCGGCGGAGTGTGGGGTGGAAAATTCCAGACCGCTTTTGCGGAGTCGCTCGGTCTCGCCGGAGGTCACACGGTCTGATCCGCTGACCTGATGACCCATCTCTAAGAGAAGCCTAGCGAGGCCGCTCATTCCGGAGCCCGCCACGCCGATGAGGTGAACCCGGAGGGGCTGTTCGCGATTGAGGAGTGCCTTGGAAAATTCCGCAATGGTCATCCTTCGATCACGGTGGCGATTTGCGCGGCAGCGTCCTCGACGGCGAGCGACTTCATGGACTCAGACATCGCCTCAATAATGCCGTCATTCAGGCTGGTGAGCATCTCGGTGATGACCTCGGCCGTCACTTCATCCTGCTGCTTCAGCACGGCGGCACCGGCTTCCTCATACACCTCGGCATTCGCGGTCTGGTGGTCATCCGCCGCAAAGGGGAATGGCACCAGGAGCGCGGGAAGCCCCGCGTGCGAAAGCTCGGTGAGCGAGGACGCTCCAGAGCGGGCCACGCAGAAATCCGAAGCGGCATAGGCAGCACTCATATCCTCACAAAAGGCGAGAATCTTGTAACCGGGACGCTTACCCACCTGCACGTGCAGGCGGTCATAGTCTGCCTGGCCGGCGAGGTGGAGGACCTGCCAATCGGAGCCTTCCGATCCGGCGGCCACCACTTCATTGAGCTTCTGCGCACCCTGGCTTCCGCCCATGACCAGGAGGGTTTTCTTGGCCGGATCGAGGCCGAAGAGTTTGCAGGCTTTCTCGCGGCTAGGGAGCTTTTCCAATTCATCCCGCACGGGTGTGCCGGTGAGGATCACGGTGGAATCAGGAAAGTGTTCGGCCGCTTCTTCCATACCGACGAGGACGGCGGTGGCCTTCTGCGCGGTCATGCGATTTGATCGTCCCGGGATGGCATTGGAATCATGCACATAAGTGCGGAGTTTCTTCTTTGCACCGGCCACGACCGGGGGGAAAGAGGTGAAGCCCCCCATACCGAGGACGACGTCGGCTTTCTCCCGTGCGATAATTTCGCCGCACTGCTTGATCGTGGACCGAAGACGCATCAGGAAGCCGAGCATCTTCACCGAGAGCGTCGGCGGCTTGGCGATGGCGTTGACTGTTTCGAAGCGGAGCTCGGAGTATTTCTTCGAGGCCTGGGCATCGACTTTTTTCTCGGAGATGATGAGGAGGACCTCATGGCCTCGCGACTTGAGTTCCTGGGCGACGGCGATTCCGGGGAAGAGATGTCCGCCGGTGCCGCCACAGGCGATGATGACTTTAAGTGGATCTGACACGATGTTGTGCGCGGACGCTAGGGGAGCGGCCGGAGTTTTTGAATCGCGAAGTTTGGGAATGTTAGGGGGGGAAGTGAGCTGAGGGTTCGAGTGCCTTAACGAATAGCGGTTGGCTCTTAGCTTTCTCGCAGTCAGCCCCAAAGGGGCGAACTAACGAAGCCAAGAGGCAGAGCGAAGCGGCGCCCTGGGTTTCCAGCCTAGAGAAGAGAAGGAGAGCAAAGCGGGCCGTCGCGTTCGACCTATTCCCAGAGCTTGAGAAGCAGTCGCAGAACAGCTTTTCACTAACTTGATTGTTTAGCCCGATAGCGACGAAGGAAGAAGACTCCCAGGGAGAAGAGGAAAAGGCCTCCGGCTATCAGGAGCGGTAACGAGGAAGATTTTCCTAGTTCTGTGTCGGAAGGAGCCTTTCCCTGCGAATTGGAGGAGCCTAAAGTGGCCGAGCCGACTTCACCGCGACGGACCGGGTTTAAAGACCGCGGTGGGGCCGGGCCAAATCGCACAGGCTGATTCAATTGCCCTCTCAACTGGAACTGACGGTTTTCTGCTTTGACAATGCGATACCACTCTTTCCAAACCCCCTCTCCATGGGTGCCCTTCCTTTTTCTCTCTTCCATGAGTTCACGGTAGAAGTCATCTTCCTCCACCATACGCTCAAACATAAAGTCACTCAGCCCATGAGCATCGGGGACTTCATGAGCAAATTCTGCCCCCCTTAAATACATCTCTTCTTCGCTGGTAAGTCTAGGCAGTTCAAAGAGAGGAGCGAGGGCATCGAGAACCCGCGGATCAGCCAGATGTCGCAGCGATCTCAGCCGCTGCTGGGTTCTGATTAAAGCCTTGCGACTCTTACGGAAATCACCCCAACGACGATCACTGAGTTCCTCCCTTTCGCGGAATTCCTTAAAGAAGGTCAGATGCTGCTCATGCGCTTCCTTTACTAACTCGTCGATAAACTCTGGACGCTCGAGAAGAACTTTTCGGAACCGCTCAAGTAGTTCCATTTCCTCGTCCGCCAGCTCCCCGTCCGCTTGACCAAAAATCCGACGTTCAGCAGTCACACCGAGCGAATCCAGATCAATTCTCAAAAGATCAAAAGTGTTCATAGGGGACCTCTCCCCTTCTCTTACTTGTTCCAGCCTTCCAGCGAAGCGATCGAGTGCTTCGGACCTAGTCGACCCAGCAGTCAACGAGAGGGACAGGATGAAGACGAGGCATCCTGCCAATCTTCCTAGAGCGATCACTTGATCCTCCCTTCTAGCATTTCCTTTTCGATCCATCTTTGCAGAGCATCCCACTCTTCCTTAACCAGCAATTGACCATCAGGATCGCCGCTTCCCTCCTCTGGATAGCCCATAAGACGGAGATCCCGCCGCGTGCCAGGCAGGATGGCGATTCCATCACCTTGGTGCGGGTGACCCCCTGAGCGAAGCATCACGTGACCCATTTCGTGGGCAAGGACCGACTTGCTATTCGCAGTGATGCTGGCGAGATCCTCGGAGTCCCAAGCCCAAATTGGAATCAGCGCCCACCGCTTTGCCTCCTCAGCAGAGGCGACTCCACCAGCAGGGATTGTCCGAACTGATGCTGGCTCCCCAAATATGAAAAGTCGTCGTAAGAAGAGTGCCTGTTCCACTGGCAGCAAAACCAGACTCTCAAGTTGGTGAGGATTAAAACCGACTTTTAAAATTTCTTCTATTTCGAAGCCAGGTCTGTTAGTCGTTCCGACATCAAGAATCCCGTCCTCCTCCTGGATGCTCAGCGCGTCCCTCTGCTCCTGTGAAAGATCGGATAGATTCTCCAACCTGGGTAGCTCCGTTTCTGTGGTCGCTTGATCCCAGTCAAAAGAATTGATAGGCTTCCACGTCAGGTTGATATCGACGGCGCATTGCTCCTTAAATGTCTCATCAAAATACTCTTCCAAGTCCACGGTGGCACTTGCAATTTGACCCGCTGTCGGCTTCCTCACTTCCCCAGAATCAGTTCGTTGATTGGTCACTGGCTGGACGATAGCCGAAACCTTAACTGTAGGCATTGACTTGAGGCTGATGGGTTGGGAAAGAGAGGCAACAGGCCCCATCTTAAGCATGAAATCGATATCGGCATAGGAGTCCCGGGTAGACTCAAAGGTGACCGTATTAATCAGCTGGGTGAGTCGAGACGGAGCAACTTGACACTGAGCAGCTTCCATTGCCACATCACTTTCTCCAAAGAGGGGCGCGGTGATCACCACCTCGTTGTCATCTTCGTTCGTGACCATGATCCAAGCTCGATCCAAAGCACCGTCTGCTCCTTCCACGGCAGTGATTGAAGTATTGTCGATACCATGACCCTTTCCGCTTTTTGAGAGCGTCAGCGGCAGGCCTACGAAGTATTCAGCTGATCTGGTCCCTGCGCCAAGCGAGGCACCCTCGATCAACATCCAACCCTGTGGAGATAGGTCCACGCACTTGGCGTCTGTATTGTTAAATTCTGATGCCATTTCCGAGAGAGAATAATTGCTTTTAACGAGATCTCCACCAACGCCTCGTCGGAGTTTCCCGCGCTTTTCCACACGAGTCAGCAGCCGGGTCCCACTGACCATGATGCCGTTCTGGCAAAAATCTAAACCATGTTTGAATTGCATTGAGGGCACCCATTTACCGTCCTGAAGCCGATGAAGCGAAGGGGAGGTTTTCTTTAGGTCGTCGAAGAGCGCTACCATTCTCCCCGTCGGCCCCATCGCGATACGGTATGCCCTGCCGGGGATCGTGCTAATTTCATCGCCACGCCGGAACAATTTCGTTTCCCCTCCCGATCTTCCCCACTCAAATTCCCCGATAACGAACTCAGGAACATCAGTCTGAGTGGATGTGAAATGATAGCCTCCGTCAGTTTCTTCCCAGAACCCATCGATTCTTGTGAGTCCATCCAGAGCAGAAGCAACAAATTTGCCCTCATCTGAAATCAAAGAATCTGCAGGATAGTCAATGCCGAAGTCATACCAATTAGACCATAGCCTTGCAGAAGCATTGAACTCATTTTCCGAGACGTCCTGAGCAATTCTAGGAGCGACATCTTTCCGATCCCAAACGCAGACCGTTTGAGGTAAAGTTACAAACCCTACACTCCCTGAGTATGCTCCGTCATCACCTGAAAGGGGACGCTTAGCTTCACCGAACCCTATGATTTTCCCCTGATTATTCATCCCCATCGCAACACAGAATTGCAACTCGTCTGTCTCAGTGATCAGACGATGCATCTGACCATTCTGCCACACCTTCCGATGAAACAAAACTTCACCTAAGTCATTGACCATAAGAGCATCAAACCCATCGAAACTCTCCTCTCCTTCACTTGAATCCGCAACAGGAAAAATGGCGTATCGCATTTCTGCAACTCGCACCCAATCGATGGTCTTATCAGCTGGTGCGGGATCTTCAGAATCGACTAAGCCGTCTTTATCAGAGTCAACCTGAGAGCCGTCAATCTCGCCATTATTGTCGGCATCGTTGTTCATAGGATCAGCCAGAACCGCCGTCCCATCATTAGCGTGAGCAAGATCTTCTTCCGCCCAATCAGGAATACCATCGCCATCCAGATCACCACCCCAATTCAAGACCAGTCTGAAATAAGTGCGCTCGCCCTGCGACACCTGGATCGGAGCAGACCAACCAGCCGACGCCACATCGCTGGTGAGGCGTTCTTCGACCAAATCCAATTGACCCAAGACCCTAAAAACCTCCACAGGTAGCGAAGTCATCTCAATAATTTCGGCATTGGGCCTCATTGGAGCTGGATCGTTCTCGAAAACGATCTGGTAAGTTTGGTCCTCCAAAGAGAAGTGAAAAGGCGGATGCCCCGCGCTCCAAAAATCTGAAACCTCCAATTGGACCACTTTTCTCGTAAACGGTCCCTGCTCCGGTTCACCGCAGAAGCATATCTCTCCGTCGCCGTGGTAGTGACCACTCGCGCCAGGTGTGACACTACTTGCCAGTGTTGCTGGCTGGATTGCGCTCCCGCCAATCCAGGTGACCTCGAGGTGATCAGGCTGATTAGAAATGTGCTTCAAAAAGATCGTGACTGTGGAAGGACGATTTTCAGGGGGATGCTCCTCATTACTGACATTGACGACAAGAGGGGCGCGATAGGGAAGTCCAAGTCCGTAAAACTCATCACCCGTAAACCAGTTTTTTAAATCATCACTCCGCTGAAGGAGATACCTGACACCTGGCTCAGTCTCGAAATAAACGCTCCCCGGGGAACCTGAAACCGGCCCCACTGAAAGCCCAAAATCAGGATCTACGACGAACGAAGGAATCTCCAGAGACATCAGATTTAAGGGAAAAAGCAGAAGCGCTGGACAAATTATCGACTGAAGAAAGCATCGCGACATGGATACACGATCACATATATTAAAAAAATGACGCAAGCTATTTTATTCGCGGCAAGAGGGCTCGGTGTTGCCTATGGGAGGCTGTCTTCAAAAGGCTCTCAGCCGTGATTCTACAAAGCATTCTATAAAGCCCAGGATGTCTCGATCACCAAACGTGTTCCCGCAGGCCGTCATTCTCGCATCGCCGTGATTACCGCGATCTTCAGTCTCACGATTTCTCATTCACCAGCAATGGCTTGATCCCTGACTCTCCGCGAACTGATCCGGGGGTTCCGCTCTGCTTCACCGCTGCGCTACATTATTTCAATCCCTCCGGGATGGCGAAAGGCATCCTACATCGCCGTCTCCATGTCGTCACGCAATCGCACTAAAGAAAACCTATGTTGACATTGGGACCAATTCCCATCACCCCTTCCCCGTGACCCAATCACTTCTCATCACGAACCACCGACGAGCTCTCTGGCTCATGTCGGCGCAGGTTTCGTGATCTTTGAGAAGAATTAATTCGAAACCGGAGGCGCCCCGAGGTGTGGCGCCTTTTTTGGTTTTTGAGATTCGTGAGAATCAACCAAATGAATGGGAAATGCTGCGACTTGGGACCCCTCCCCCACCAAGCCAGATATGAATCCCACCTCAGAAAAACGGGGCATCATTTTGATGCTGCTCTCCATCATCTTCTTCACCGCGAACACGTTGCTCGTCCGCGCTCTCGCGCTCTGGATGCCGGAGTGCACGGGATGGCAGGTGACGCTCTTTCGTGGGCTGACCGGGACAGCCATCGTAGTCGCGCTTTACCGGAAGGGTGGCCTGCGGATGAGGTCACTCATTGATCGACCAAAGATCATCCTACGGGGAATTCTCGGTGCCTCAGCGATCCCGCTTTTTTACATCGCGGTGATCGAACTCGGCGCGGCACGGGCTATCGTCATCAATCTCACCTACCCCATCTTTGCAGCTTTATTGGCAGCCATAATTCTCAAGGAAGAGTTGGGAATGCGGAAGTTTTGCTGGATCCTAGCAGGCTTCGCCGGACTCATGATCTTTCTCGGGCCGCAGGCCTTCGCAACCGGGCTCTCGGTTTACGACTGGATGGCGATCGCCAGCTCGCTCATCGCAGCGGCCACCGTGGTAGTCATTCGCTCACTCCATCGGACGGAGCACGGATCCACGATCTTCGCAAGTCAGGCCGTCTTTTGCGCGTTGCTGGCTCTGCCAATGACCGCCAATGAGGTGATCGATGTTCCGGTGACGGGAGTCATTTTCCTGATCATCGCAGGAGTCCTGGTCGCGGTGGGACAACTGACGATGACCTTCGCCTACCGGCATCTGGATGTCTCGAAGGGCTCCTCCATGCAGATGCTCCTACCGATCTTCACCGCTGCGGGAGCCTGGTATCTCTTCGATGAACGGCTCGGCTGGATCGAGTTCCTGGGCGCCGCTCTGACCCTGACTGCCACCGTGATGGTGAATCGCAGGGCTTCCAAATCACCCTTAAAAATGACAACCATCCAACCCACCCAATCATGACCACGACTGAAAAGACCCAGCAATACGTCCTACAAACTTATGGAAGATTCCCCCTCACCGTGGTTCGCGGCGAAGGGACCACGGTGTGGGATGATCGCGGGCGTGAATTTCTCGATTTCTGCATGGGCATCGCGACCTGCTCGCTAGGGCATTGTCATCCAGCCCTGACCTCGGCCATCGCGGAACAGAGCACGAAGCTGATGCATTGCTCGAACCTCTATGACATAGAGCCGCAAGCGGATCTCGCGGAATTGATCATAGAGAAAGTGGTCGGGCAGCCGGGAAAGATCTTTTTCTCGAACTCCGGAGCGGAAGCCAATGACGGCCTCATTAAGCTAGCCCGGAGATATGGAGTGGCCAGCGGACGCGATGAGATCATCACCTTCAAGGCCTCCTTCCACGGGCGGACCATCGGCGCGATGAGTGCGACCGGGCAGGAGAAAATCCACGGGAACTTCGGCCCGCTCTTTCCGGGATTCGTTTATGCCGATTTTAATAACCTGGAGTCGGTGAAAGCTGCGATCACGGAAAAGACAGCGGCCATTCTGCTGGAGCCAATTCAGGGCGAGGGTGGAGTGAATGCCGCCACGCCTGAGTTTCTCGCCGGGGTCGCGGAGCTGGCGCGGGAGAATGGTCTCCTCTTCCTGCTGGACGAGGTGCAGTGCGGTTTCGGCAGGACTGGCGACCTGAATGGATATGACACCATCGTGCCGGGACTGAAACCGGACGGCATCTCCTGGGCGAAGGGCATGGGCGGCGGGTTTCCCATCGGCTGTTTTTACGTCGCGGATGAACACGCCGCGCTTCTCGGGCCCGGCAGCCACGGCTCAACCTACGGCGGAAATGCCCTCGCCTGCGCAGCTTCTCACGCGGTGATCTCAACGATCATCGAGGAGGAATTAACTGCGAATGTGCAAGCACGTGAAACGCAAATCCGGGAAGTCATTGAGAGTTGGAATCATCCGGCGATCATGAAAATTCGCGGCTACGGCTTGCTCCTCGGAGTGGGGTTGAAGGTGGATGCGCTGGAAGTCCCGGAAGGAAAGGTGGCTTCGATTATGCTTTGTGCAGAACTCATTGACGCCGGGCTTCTCCTCGTTCCAGCCGGACCGGAAACGGTGAGATTGCTCCCACCGCTGAATGTGAAGGCCGACGAGGTGGAGAAAGCTCTGGAAATCTTGAAACATACCCTGGATAGACATCTGAAGTCGTAACCCATTCGCGTCAGCCTAAGCAGCTGAGTCTTGATTCTATCGGGGTCACACAGCGTCTACGGTCACGAGCGATGTGACGAAGACCCGGGCTAAAGTCCGATAGCCGTTCCATGCTGAGAAGCTTGCTAACAGACCATAGAGTTTTTTGAAACTCAGGCGGGCGCGGGCTACCCTGCGTATCACTCCCTATCCCATGGGATACATAATCTCGCGACTAATTCTGTCGATGCAGGAGAGGGTTTCCTTTTCCAAAGTTACCCCGGCGGCTTTGAGGATGGGTTCCATCTGGGACACCTTGCTTACGCCCACGATGGTTGATGCGACGAAGTCATGCTGCTTACTCCAGGCAGTCGCCAGAGTGGTGACATCCATATCCAGTTCCTGCGCGATCTCCGCAAAGCGCTTGGTCGAGGCGATGGACTTCTCGTTCACAAAGCGGGTCGCCATGGCTTTCTGGCGGGGACCACCGGATTTGAGATACTCAGAGAAGCGCGCGTCATCAGGAATTCCATCATTATATTTTCCGGTCAGCACGCCTCCGGCGAGAGGGCTGTAAGGTAGGAGGCTCACCTGCTCACGACGGAGGCACTCCGCGAGATCATCCTCATCGCGACGGTTATTCAGCGAGAAATTATTCTGCACGGTATCGATGCGGGTGAGCCCTTCCAGCTCGCTGGTCCAGAGGCTCTTCATCACACCGTAGGCATTGTCATTGCTGAGACCAATGGCGCGGACCTTTCCCTCCTTCACAAATTCATCGAGCACTTCCAGAGTGTCCGCAGCCCTCATACCATGATCAGGCCAGTGGACTTGGTAGAGATCCAGATAATCCGTGCCGAGGCGACTTAAGCTGCCCTCCAGAGCCTTTCGCAAATGCACTCGGTCAAGGGCAGCCTTGCCATGACGCACGGGCGGGCAAAACCATCCGTGAGCCGCCCCCGCGACTTTTGAGGCGATAATGAGAGACTCGCGGGGCTTATCCTTCATCCACTCCCCCATCCAGGTTTCAGTCAGCCCGGCGAGCTCTTCGGTTGGAGGCACGGGATAGACCTCGGCAGTGTCGAAGAAATCAATCCCCGCCTCCACTGAGGCATCCATGATTTTAAAACTCTCAGCCTTATCTGCCTGGGTTCCGAAAGTCATCGTTCCCATACAAATCTCACTCACCACGATCCCGCTGGTGCCCAGTCGTCTTTTTTCCATGTCCAGAATCTTGACGATGTCACCAGCGGTGGCAAGCGCAGGTCACGAGGTAAATGTCACCTTCATCCACAGAAAGCCTCTGTCACTGGATCCAACGGTAGAATTTTCGCGAAGCACCCTCTCAGGACTTCAGGTCAAATCTCCACCGTCGTGGAGCCAAAGAGCTTTTCATCTACGACATTGGAATTCGTCGCAAAGGCATATTCCTCCCAATTGTCCCGTTCGTCACCATCTGTCTTCATAGAAGACATCAAATTTGGCTTCGCATTGTAACGCTTCAGCTCCCACTACAATCGTAGAAAAACTGTGTAGCGGTGATCCCTCATTTTTGTGATAATCTCCTTCAGATTATGATTACCTCAACTTCCGAACACATCTACGGTCGCGATATTCTGAACCAGCTGGGCATCGTCTGCGGAAATACCGTCCGCGCAAAACACGTCGGTCGCGACATCATGGCCGGTCTCAAAACCATTGTTGGCGGTGAGGTCTCCGGTTACACTGAGATGCTTCAGGAATCCCGGAATCAGGCCACCGACCGCATGGTGGCTCAAGCTCAGTCCATGGGCGCTGATGCCATCATCAATGTCCGCTTCACCACCTCACAAGTCGCCCAAGGGATGTCGGAAATGCTCGCCTACGGCACTGCTGTGAAACTTGTCGACGGAGGTGAGACTACTTCTCCCCCACCACTTTCTTAATCCACTTCACTGAACCGGCGGTCCGGGCATAGCTCCCGCGATCGCCGTATTTCGGATCTCTGCCATTTGAGGCCGTCGAGGCCACACCCGCGAGTTGCCAGCCGTCTTTGGCCTCGATGAAAAGCGGTGATCCACTATCAAACAGGGTGAGGATGGCCTCATCTTTTTCGGTCATCTTATCCTCCGGTTTCCCAAGGCTTATGGAAATCTTTCCTCCCCGTATCCCATCGACCCGATTGTGGCCTGAGTGAAACTTCCCACCCGGCTTCACACTTCCCATCGGACCCGAGACTCCGAAGCCTCCGATCCAAACCCGCTGACCTTTGGTCGCCTTTCCGGTGAACAACGCCACAGCCTTCGCCCCTGAGACCTTCTTCTCCAACTTCATAAGGGCAATATCCCCCTTTTTCGGAAAGACCACTTTCTCAACCTTGTAACGCTTTTTTCCCAAACCCGGAAATTCCACAGTGAGGAAGGAAGGCTTCCATTGATCAGTTCCGTGACGACTCGTCAGGACCCATTTCCCTCCCAGCGCGAGGCAGGAACCACCGAAGACCTTGAAGGGCGAATAGAATACCTTCCCGACCTGCTTCATCTCGCCTTTCTGCTTTGTCGGGGCAGCCTTTAAATCGGCTCGCCAGACGATGGCATGCAAGGGTGCGATCAGGAGGAAGAAAAAGAGAAGGCTTTTCACAGGCGGAGCTTATCTCTGATTCGGGCCGACGTCAGCCTGATTAAAATGAACAGCGCACCTACTGCCCGACCTTCTCGCGCTTAATCAGCTCACTAATCTCTCGATCCATTGCAAGAATCCTCGCAGTGACAATCCAAGCCGTTCGCTTGCCGTCCGTTTCGGTCTCGTGGATGAGAGTGGGAGTATCATTTTGAGTCGTGAGGCCGGTTTTGAACATTGGTTTTTCAAGATCACCGTCTTGAGCGAGCGCGACCCGCATCTCAATGAGGTCGTCATTGGCATCAATCTGAGCCTCGATCTCGGCCTTGAGCCTCTCGCCAAGGTGCACTTCAGCGGGTAGACCGGGGAAAGCTAGGATGCTCATCTTTTGCAGGACGGTTCTTTCACCCGACTTCCATGACTCTGTGGTGTCCGTCAGCTCGACTTCGAGGAGGTCAATGCTGATCCCGCGTGGAGTACCTTGACCCGCAGGGAGCAGGATACCCTGAAGGAGTTCGCGATTGATATCGGAAAGTTTGACGTAAATGAGGCTCTCGCTCTCATTGAGCGCAATGAAGTCTCCGGGGCGGAAAGCGACTCCATTATTTTTCAGAAGTTCGCTAACATCGAGCAGGCCCTCTTTGCGAAAGCCTTTCAACTCCTCAGGAAGACTCTCGAAGATTGGTAAAGATTGATCCTTTTTTTCCTGTGACTCCGATGCAAACGGATCACTAGATTCGTCGTAAGTGGCTGCATGTGAAATGAAAGTGACGAAGGTCGGAGGCACGTGATATTGATAAAATCCGAAAGGGTGGACTTTCCTGTTCAGATTCAGTGGATCAGCCATCTGAAGACCCAGCAGTCGCTGGCGACGGAGAAAGAAATCGTCGTTCTCTTTCTTGATCCAAGTATCTGCTGAGAATCCTCCGCTTGAAACAAGATCGACCTTAATCCCCAAAAGCAAGGTGCTCTTCCCCTCTTGCGACCCTAGTTCGTGAATCGCGAAAACTCCCCTCGGCAAGGCAAAGCCTGTCTTCCAATAGGCGCTGCCACCCTTCCCTTTGTAGGTGATCTCGGCTCTCAGTTCGGCATCGTCATAATCAACATCAATTTGACCTTCAATCTGGACCGCCAAATCACCGCTCGCGGTCTTGGCGAAGTATTCCAAACCCGGCACGTGTTTACAAGTCAGGCGCGTCAGAAGCTGCGCGTCCTTTGGCGGGTTCTGGCTGAGGTGGTCTCTCTTCGTTCGCAGCACTCCAGCGCTTTCATAGACCGCGACCTCCGTGCGGAGGTTCCACTCGATCTGCCGCTCAAGGTGACGCTTGATCGAGGTATGCCCATGAACATCAGACTTCACCACCAGGCGGCGGGATTTCTCACAATAGACTGCTTCCCCTTTCAGCTCGGTCACCCTAATCATCTCGCCGATGCGCTGAGTCACATCGCGTAAGATTTCAGCCTCCTTAAAGAAGCGACTCTGGAACGAGGCTTCCTTGATGGTCTCCCCCAGCCAGTTTTTATCGTCATAGCGGATATCGTGATCTTTCACTGAGTCCCAGTAGGCTCGCCGAATTGTGGACGAGTTGACTTGATAGCAGCGCACCTCCAATTCGGCAGCCGAAAGAATCGTGATGAACAAGGCCCAGAGCGACAGAAAACATTTCATGCTCCAAGCCTATCACCAGTTCCCGCCGGGCAAATACCTTTTCTCGCGCCCAAGTAAAAGAGGCTCTTAGCTTCTTTACAGCGCGGTTTCCCTTCGCCAATTTTCAAGCTACAAGCTTTGCAAAATACATTTTGGCATTTGCCTCCCGATCCAGAATTCACCCTTCGTTTTTCGAAAAAAAACAATGATTATCTATCACATTTGTGATCACCAGAAATCCTTCTCGAAAGTTAAGAGCAGGCGATCAAAAATTGAGACTGTCGGCGCAGCTCGAGAACTTCTAATTCTCCAAATCTTCATGGAAGGATCATCATGACTTCATAAAGCGGTAGCACACTGACGGCATGATGAAACTAACGGTTTGGTTGGTGGTGCTGCTCCCGGCGCTTCCGAACGGGGTGGGCCTGAACTCCGGAGGGGAGACGGAAGATGTGATGCCGTTCGAGCGCGTCAGGAAGATTGACAATGACTACCCCACCCTGCCGCTGAGTCCGGTGAGCCGTTCTTTCTGATGCGGGTAGAATTGTCAGAACTGCTGCGGGGGAGGCCGGAGGTGCTGCGGGAGTGGATTGATGATCCCTCGCGGAGGAGAATCGCGATTTGTGTGGCGGCGATCATTTTAGGATTCGGGAGTTATGGTCTGACGACGGGGCTTTGGCGGGCTCCGGAGATGGGGTTCTATGTTGCGATCAAGATGCCTGCGCTGATCTTTCTGACGCTGGCCTGCAATGGCTTTCTAAACGGGATGCTGGGACTACTTTTAGGGAGCGGGCTAGGCTTCCGGCAGTCGGTGGTGGCGCAATTGGTGAGCTTCACGATCGCGGCAATGGTGCTGGGCGCCCTTGCTCCGGTGACCTTCTTTATGTCGCTGAATGCTCCCTCGCCGGATGCGGCGGATGCAGACATCGCGCATGCCAACTTCCTGGTGGCGCACACCTTCCTGATCGCGTGTGCGGGGATCATTTCCCACCTGCATTTGGCACGGGTTCTGGTTGCGAGCACACCATCACTCCGGACGGCTGCAACGACGCTGGGAGCTTGGTTGGCGGGAAACATTTTCGTAGGTGCACAACTTTCCTGGATCATGCGGCCCTTTTTCGGGACCCCCTCGATCAAGGTAGCCTTCCTCCGTGATCATCCTTTCAACGGAACTTTCTACGAGATCGTTTGGAAGTCGATGGAGCGCATCACCGGCGACAACGCCGCCATCCTACTGGCAATGATCACCCTGGCCATCTTCCTCCTCCACCTACCGGTGATCCGCCTCTTTCTAAAATCTAATCCTCAACACTGAATCAATATGAACCCAACCAACGAAAATAATCCACCCCCACTGCAGATCGATCCGGAAATCGAAAACATCAAGAATGCCGTCCCGCTGGAGGCGGACGCCTCGATGAGCACAGTTTTTGAGAGTCTGCTCAAGACGCCCCATCATCTGATCCGCAGTTTTCTTGATCTCGAGAAGCCGGGAGGGATTGTCATGAAGCTCGTCGTGCTCTCGCTAAGCGGGTTCGTGATTTTTGGACTCACGCTGGGGAGCTTCTCGCTGGGCGATCAACTCTGGGCAGCGCCGATGAAGACGATCATGGGTGTCATTTTCTCGGCGGTGATCTGTCTCCCCAGTCTCTATGTCTTTTCCGCACTGACGGGAACGTCTTTAAAATTTCATGACATTGCACGGGGGCTGGCGGCAACACTCGCTTTGATTGCAGCTCTTTTACTGGGGTTCACGCCGGTGCTCTGGGTCTTTTCGCAATCGACGGAGTCGGAGGCATTCTTCGGCTTACTGGTCATTGTGAGCTGGATCACGGCCCTCCTCTTCGGGATGGGGTTTTTCACCCGGATGCTGAGACATTCTGGGACGAAGAAAAAAGGACCGGTGAAAATCTGGATTGGGATTTTTCTTCTGGTGACGCTGCAAATGTCCACAACGCTACGCCCGATCATCGGAACCTCGGATCATCTCTTCACAACTGAAAAGCGATTTTTCCTGATTCACTGGATGTCGCAGGCCGCTGGGACCAACCTGGATGAGAGGACGAAGGCCGACCAACTCATTGAAGAGACTCTCCCTCAGGTGGAAAGTCGGTAAAACATGACGGAAACACGAGACATTCGCCGCATTATCCTGGTCTGTGCCAAGGGATACGCAAAACAAACAAGTGGCCGCTCGAAGAGCGGAGTATGCGTTCAAACTGCCGAGAAGTGGAAACCGTTCTCACGACCTCTGCAGTCTTCAGGGAGACCGGTGATCCGGTCTCCCTTTTTCTTTCCCGCCGGCTCCGAATCGCGATAGCTTCCGCCTATGAGCTTTTCTCACTCGGTCTGCCGTTGGTGTTTTCAATCCACCCCTCTTCCGAAGCTTGC
>CALBVA010000316.1 GCA_937969125.1 uncultured Verrucomicrobiales bacterium
ACTTCGCCGAGGGTCTCGGAGCCGCGAGCGAGGAGTGTCCGAGCGGCATTGATGCGGACGCGAAGAACGAACTGCATGGGAGCGATACCGAAGAGTTTTTTAAAGCGACGATTCAGCTGGCTGACGGAAAGATTGACCAATCCGGCGAGGGTATCGGTGGAGATCTGCTCGGCGAAGTGATCGAGGACGTATTCCACCACGGGGGCGAGGCCGTCGTAGCTTTTCTTTAGGTGGCGGGCGGTTTCGAGAGGTCGCATCACGCCGGCCAGGCCGATAACTTCATCATCCTTTCCGAAGAGCGGAATCTTGGTTGAGACAAACCAACGCTGCGCGCCGAGGTAGTCATAGACGAGCCAGATTTGCTCCGGGATGGCCTTTCTCCCGGCCATCACCCGCTGGTCTTCCTGCACATAAGCAGCGGCCATCTGCGGGGGATGAATGTCGTAGTCCGTTTTTCCGATGATGTCATCAGCTGACGAAAAACCATTTCGGAGGGCGGAGGCTTGATTGATGAGCATGAAGCGGCTCGCTGCATCTTTTATGTAGAGATGAGCATCGGGAAGCCAATCAAAGAGGCTGAGAACCTGGGAAGTGGAGCCGAGACTCCCGAGAAATCTTTCCTGCTGCTCTTTTCCTGACATGCAGTGACCTTAAAGGATCACTCTATAAAATAAAACCAGAATGCGCGAATGATACAATGGTCAGCGAACTCCATCCAAGACAAACGAGGAAATGTGCTCTACTCTCCAAACCGATGATCCGCTGTTTCCTCTCTTTTGCTCTGCTTTCACTCCCGCTCGTCGGGGCTGAAAAGATCAGCTACAATCGCGACGTCCGTCCCATTCTCTCAGAAAATTGCTTCCTCTGTCATGGATTCGACAAGGATAAGCGGGAGGGCGACCTGCGGCTGGACACCTACGAAGGCGCAACCGAAAGCGGGGCAATTGTTCCCGGAAAGCCGGAGGATAGCGAGTTGGTGGCGCGCATTCACACCAAGGATGTCAATGATCATATGCCGCCGATGGATTCGGTATACCGGCTCACCAAGACCCAGAAGGCTACCTTGGAACAATGGATTGCAGAGGGTGCGGAATATGAAGAGCACTGGGCATTTCAGCCGCTGAAGCGACCGGCGGTGCCGGGCAGTGATCCGAATCCCATTGATGGTTTTCTTAAGCGAACCTGGGCCGAGAACGAGGTGGATTCAGTGAAGAAGGCCGATCCAAGAACGTTGCTGCGGAGGCTATCGTATGATCTGCGTGGATTACCGCCGACACCTGAAGAGGTCGCGAAATTTGTGGCGGAACCAACGGAGGAAAATTTCACCAACTTCGTGGACGAGTGGATCGCAACGACCGAGCACGCGGAGCACCAGGGTCTTATCTGGCTAGATCTGGTGCGGCACGCAGATTCAAACGGCATGGTCTCCGATGAGCCCATCGCCACTGGGCCGTTTCGTAAGTATGTCATCGAAGCCTTCCGGGACAACATGCCCTTCGATCAATTTACGAAGGAACAATTAGCCGGAGATCTCTTGCCGGATCGTAATGACCGCACACTCACAGCTTCGGCTTACAACCGGCTGGTGAAAACGAATTGCGAGGCAGGTGTGATTGAAAAGGAAGCTCTCTACGCGCTGAAGGGCGAGCACGTCCGCGCAGTGGGCACGGTGTGGCTGGGACTGACCACCGGTTGCGCGGAGTGTCATGACCACAAATACGACCCTATTACAGCGAAGGATTATTACTCACTGGCGGCATTCTTTGACCCGCTGATTGAGGCCGGGGTTTACGAACCGGGAGACCGGAGGGTGCCACTGCATTTCCTTTATGAAGATGAGAAATCATCAAAACGCGAACACGCCCTGGCGGGACAGATTGATGAAGTACGAGAGAAGCTGTACTTGACCACTATCGAGGAGAAGGCTCTGGCAGCATGGAGGAAGGACATTCTGAAGCGCGATCGTGAGACAAAGGCAATCAAAGATAACGTGGATTGGGTTTGGTTTCCTTCAAAGCTCCCCGTAGCTCAGGTGATCCAGGGTGATTTTTCCGAGGTGACAGATGGGCGTGAAGTCTTGGCCGGAAAAGGCGAATTGAAACGTCATCTCGCCGGTGAGACGCAAATCGCAGGGCACTTCGGCTCCAGTCAGGGGCTTTTTACAAACGTGAAGATTGATGAGCAAAATCAGCCTGACTTCATTGCGCTACAGGTCATCCATGGCGCCTACCGCCGGATGGGATGGCATCGCCAGTATCTGGTAACCTACTACTGGGGCGAGGCACCGAAGGATCTCCCGGAGTGGATCTATCCGAAGAGATTCATCCACATGGGAGACCTGCCGGAAGCCGGAAAAATGGTGCGCTTGGAAGTGCCCAAGGAGAAGCTGGGCTCGGCACCATACGGACCACAAGGGATGGCGTGGATCCAGTCGGGTGGCAAGGTGACCTGGGGAGACTCCGGATATCGCACGACGGCGCACCGCTTCTTTACGAATGAACTGGCTGAGTCGGCGCTTCGTTATTTTTGGGAAAAACCACTCAATCGGGATGATCGGAAGAGCCTCCCCACCCTCCTCCTCAGCTCCTTAAAAACGAAACCAGAGAAGAGGCGAGCGATTCACACGAATTTGATCGAGATTGCCTTTCGGGAAGCAATGAACCCCGCTCTGGTGAAACAGCTGACTGAACTATACCGGGAAGCTTATCTGTTACGGCAAAGTGCGACACCAACCCTGGTGAGCAAGGTGGGAGAACCAAAGAAGACGAGAGTGTTGAAGCGGGGAAACTTCATGGATGAAACCGGCGAATGGACCGGCCCGGCAATTCCGGAAAAATTTGGACGGTTGAAGAATCCGAACCCAACGCGTCTAGATCTGGCAAATTGGATTGTTGCAAAGGACAATCCGCTCACCGCTCGAGTCTTTGTGAACCGACTCTGGCACCAGTTTTACGGTCGGGGAATCAGTGAGACACTGGAGGATTCCGGAAACCAGGGTGACTGGCCATCGCATGTGAAATTGCTCGATTGGCTGGCCGCCGAGTTTCAGGAGGACTGGGATATGCGGAAGATGATCCGCCTCATGGTTACGTCGGAGGCCTACCAGCTGTCATCGGTGCCGGGGTCCTTATTGGCTCAGAATGATCCCACGAATCGACTGCACGCGCGACAAGGCCGAACCCGACACACTGCAGAGGAAATCCGTGATTCGGCGCTCCAGGCCGCCGGAATGTTGGAGCTGACAAAGACGATTCCGATGAAGTCATTCTTCCCCTATCAGCCAGACGCGTATTGGGGGAAGTCCAACAAGGTGATGTATGGTTCGCGCTACCAGATTTGGGAAACGAACACGGGACCTGAGCAACACCAACGGTCACTCTACACCTTCTGGAAACGACAAAACGTTCACCCAGGGATGATGGCCTTTGACGCACCGACACGTCAGGAATGCGTCGCACGTAGGACGGTCACGAACACTCCGGCCCAGGCCCTCGCTCTTTTAAATGATCCCCAATTTGTCGAGGCTGCGCGTGTCATGGCGGCGCGCGTAATGGATCTACCTGAGGAGGAACGCCTTGAAAATCTCTTCCAACGGGTTCTCCAAAGAAGCCCGTCGGTGCAAGAGGCGGAGGAAATCACCAAGGTTTATCAGGCGATGAGAGCTCAATTTTCAGAGGATCCAAAGCAAGCAGAGGATCTCTTGAAAATCGGGCAGGCTCCGCAAAGTACCCACCCGAAAATCGACCTGGCCGCTTGGACCGCGACTTGCCGGGTCATGCTAAACCTTCACGAATTTCTCACACGATCATGAATGACCTGACCCGTCGCGATTTCTTCGCCCGCTCATCGACCGCCCTCATGGGCACCGCTTTTGGCTCTCTGCTAGCGCAGGATGGATTAGGCGGACTCTCCCATCACGCACCAAAGGCAAAACGCGTGATTTATCTCTACATGGCGGGTGGACCGTCGCAGCTGGAGACCTTTGACAATAAGCCCGAACTCCGTAAGCGCGATGGCGAGCCCCTCCCCGCCGAACTCACAAAGGGGGTGAAGCTCGCCTTCCTCCAAAATGCCGAACTGAAATGCCGGGGAAGTAAGGTGGAATTCAATAAATGTGGG
>CALBVA010000317.1 GCA_937969125.1 uncultured Verrucomicrobiales bacterium
CGAGAAAAAATCGTTCTTCGCCCCAAAGACCCACTCCCCTTTCACTACCAAGCCGCCTTCGGTAACGGGGTCATACTCCTCCGCTGTGATCAGGTGTCCTCTTCCCTTCAAGGCCACCTGCCCCTCCGCTTCGCTCACTGATGGTTCCCCGGTTGCGATGTCCACACGCGTTGTCCAGAGTGCCGGGTCCAGCGAATCATCCTCGAAGTCATCCACCAAAGGCAGATCAGCAAAAAGGCTGCTGGAGAAGAAACCGCAAAACGCGGGAATCAAGAGGCTGGCAAATTTCATGATCGGGGGACTTCGATATCACCCTGACTTTAAAATATCAATCATGTAGAAGAACCGCCGAAAAGCTCACCATAGAAGGCCGGATCGATGGGGGGCTCCAACGATTGCCAGCCAGTGACCTCATGCTGGCCGGCTGCACAGATTTCTAAATCCTGCCCTTCGATTTTTTCGCGCACCAGCTCGACCGCTTTGACGGGACAATTGCAGTCACTACTGAGATGGCCCAAAATAACATTTTTTAATCCTTCCGGCACCAGCTCAGCGATGAGGTCGGCGGCTTGCTCATTCGAGAGATGCCCATGCTGTGAGGAAATCCGCTGCTTCGTGCTGAAGGGGCGCTTGGTATCAGCCTCCAGCATTTGCCACTCGTAATTCGCCTCCAGGACTAATCCCTCCACTCCTTTCAAGGCCGCCATCACCCCATGGTCGACGTGGCCCAGATCAGTCGCGACCGCCATGCTCCGCTCGCCACGAGAAATGACATAACCCACCGGCTCCACCGCGTCGTGTGGAAGCGAAAAGGTCCGGAAATCAAAGCCCTCCCATTTAAAATGCTGCCCACTTTCGAAGGCGACCCATTGCGGGCGCTCCTTGAGGTTTTCCTGCACCACGCGACCGGTCATGATGGTGGCGAGGACGGGGACCTTGACCTTACGGAGGAAGACATCCAGCCCGCGGACGTGATCGCCATGCTCGTGAGTGAGGAGAATTCCCGAGATTTTCTGTGGATCGACGCCGAGGGCATTGAGGCGGAGATTGATCTGCTTGGAACTCAGCCCGATGTCCACGAGCAGGTATTTCCCATCGCATTCCACGATGGTGGAATTTCCCCCGCTACCACTTCCTAGAACCGCAAAACGCATCCCGGCGAGAAATGCCCGAGTCCCTCCGCGCTGGCAATCTCAAACCAAATCTTCACCGCTCACCAAAGTCGTTTTGTCTTTGGGTCGCCCGCATACTGCCTCCGGAAGACGGTATCCGGCTCACCTTTAAGGAGCGCCTTGGCTAGAAATCCGCAGACGACACCCGCCACGAATCCACCGATGTGTGCCCCATAGGCCACTCCGCCCGATTCTCCAACACCTTTCAGCGAGCCATAGCCCTGGAAGAGTTGCAGGGCGATCCAGCCACCCAGCACCACGATGGCGGGGACAGAGATCATCCGCACCATGAAGATGGCATTCACTTTATTTCGGGGAAAGAGCACGAGGTAGGCACCCATGACTCCGGAAATTGCTCCGGAGGCTCCGAGATTCGGGATGATGCTGTCCGGTGCCAGCCCGATCTGCACTGCCGAAGCAGCGAACCCACTGACGAGGTAGAAGATGAGAAAAAGGACATGCCCAAAGCGGTGCTCTACATTGTCGCCGAAGATCCACAGATAGAGCATATTTCCACCCAGATGCATCCAGCTCCCGTGCATGAACATCGAGGTCAACAGGGTGAGATAAATCGGCGTCGGCCCGGCGACGTGCTGAAGCTCCGCGCCGCCCAGCTGGTAGGTTCCAATGAGATCCACTCCGCTGGTGATCTCCTGCGGCACCGTGCTATAAGCCATGGTGAAGGCAGGATCGCTGAGCTGAAATACGACATAAACCAAGACATTCAGCACCAAGAGAGTGATGGAGACATAGGCCGGCTTCAGGAGGTGACGGTCGTCATCGCTGATCGGAAAAAACATGAGGTGATTATTAACACCCAAAATCGCTCCCACCAGACTTGGTCTCAGGAATCTCCGCCGGTGCCCACCCCTTCCTTACGCGCGATGACGGCGAGTCGGAAGGCCTCCTGATCGCCATAGCGGCGGATGGAGAACTTCACACAGCGGCGGCGACCGGCTTCGGGAGACCAGGTGGCCTGCCAGAATTGATAGGAGGTCCCATTGGTGATGACGGTGACCTTGGATACACCCACGACCCCGGAGCGGTTCCGCGCGGAGCGGGTGCAGATGCGGGCCTGTTCACTAGCCTCGATCTTGCGGAGGAGGTCGTTTCGCCAAATGCGAGCGGCTTGTAGCGAGCGCTCGGGGCTGCCGAAGATGCGGTCGCCGAAATACTTGGCATACTTCACACCGCGACGCTGCAGGCGAACCTGCCAACCGTGGGTGCTGGCACCCGGGAGGTCGATTCGCGCGAGGGCGTAATTGTCGTCAGAAGCTGCCATGAATTGCTCCCTTAAAGGTGGGAAGCACTCCGGTCGCTGTCAAACGGTGAAATTGACAAAGAGACAAGCCTATCGTCCCCGGCGTCCGCCACCATCGGCGCGGCGGATAACGCGTTCTCTTGTCCAATCACTGATAGCTTCGGAGGATTCGAGATAGGCCGTAGCAGCTTCACGATCTTGGGCCATCCAGCGAAGGGCTGCGGCACCGACGGTCCGCTCGCGGATGTGATCATCGTTGATCGATTCTGCCAATCCCACCTGCTCCGAAGCGGAGCCAGTGTGGTCATTCATAACGTATGAGGAGACCGCAGAGTCACGCACTTCGCCCTCCGGCTGGCTGCTGACCCATTCGCGAGCTGCATCGCGGTCCTTGCCGACCCACGAGCTGACGACATCTCCGATGGCTTCGCTTTGGGCCTCCTCGCTACCGTTTGTCATGACCCACTCGACCGCTTCAACGGGATTGTCGCGAGCCATGGACTCAGCCACGCTCTCGATAGCTTCATCGCGGGCCTCTCCTTCCGGAATTGCAAGAGCCTTCCCGGCAGCGAGGGTCGGATTTTTCGTAGCGAGTGAGCGGACCGCTGCGCTCATGGCATCTCCGCGCTGACCGGCGGGGAGGCTATTGACCCAGTTTTCGGTCGCTGCCCAGTCCTTGGTAGCCCACTGGCTGGCCACTGATTCGTAGGCGCGTCCGGATTGATCATCACCGAGTCCGGTGAGCATTTCAGAGGCCTTGACTGGATCAGAGGCGGCGATCTGAGCGATAATTTTCGAGGTCGCCTGATTTTTCTCCCTACCTTTGAGGCTTTTGGCCCAGGTGAGAGCGCCCTCGGGGTCCTGCTTGGCCCACTCGGCAGCAATCGTCCCGGCTGCAGACCCCCCACCCCGGCGGCCACCCATCATGGCCATCATCGCAAATTCACCCTTATTCGATTCATAGTAACTCGCCGCTGCACCAGGATCGGAGGCAGCCCAGCTCTGAAGGATGGTTGGGCGGACGAACATCCCAGTCCGGCCCATTTTGCTGTTAGCGTGATCAAAGGCCTGTAGCGGATCCACTTCCGCCCACGCCGCGAAGAGGAGATAAGCACCTAGAATGCGCTCATTGAAGGGAAGCTCGGAGAGCTTATCGGCTTCCTCAGCATATGCCTCATTGCTCAGGCCGGAATAGAGCTCAATGAGTCCCTGCAATCTCGCCATCTGCCCGGGTGCGGCAGTGACTTCGGCGTAAGTGCTGGCGCGGCCGCCATCGGGTCCCTTCGGAATAGCAATGGTATTGACCGTCTTCGTCCGGGTGATGCCGCTGGAAACGGTTGTTTTGTCCACAGACTCGGCCGGAGCTTCCTTTTGATTGCCTAGAAAATAACCTACGGCTCCGCCACCGAGAAGACAGGAGGCGGCGATGGGGAAGAGTGCTTTCATGGGGTGAGTTTACGCTTTTTCCCAAATAGAACAAACCCGCGACAAAAAAATTCCCATCTCGGGTGAGATATCTCCCATCAGGGATGGTTGACCCCCTTGAATTAGGGCTTCCGGTGGGCTTTAAGTTCGGCGGCGTTTTCACACAAATCTTCGTGCAACGAAAGTAGCTACAGCAATGGCCAACACGACTCCCACCCAGACTAAAGAATCTCGATAGCTATTCTTGCTCGCGTTCTCCCTCTCCAAAAGAGATGTCTCGACAACCTTTTCTTCAGGGCACCTCCGGTAACCTCCCCGTTGTTTAGGATTTTCTGATTGTTTCAGGTAAGGGATACTTTCGGCATGAAGAAGTATCGCAAGATCGACGGGGGTGGGGATCTCTTCTCGGCCCT
>CALBVA010000318.1 GCA_937969125.1 uncultured Verrucomicrobiales bacterium
AGGAAGGCATTCAACTCATGAAAAAAGGGGAGCAACGCCGCTTCTGGATTCCTGCAAAGCTCGCCTTCGGAGACACCCCTCCCGAGGGTGCCCCAAAGGGTGACCTCATCTTCGACTTTGAGCTCATCGACTTCCGTGCCGTGCCAAAGCCGCCTCCGCCGCCGAAGGACCCGAATGCTCCTGAAGACGTCGCCGGACCTCCCGAGGGTACCGCTAAGACGGAGTCCGGAATCAGTCACCGCGAAATCAAGGCCGGTGAAGGCGAGGCCATGCCAAAGCTCACCGACCTCGTCGAGTTCAACTTCAAGGGCTGGGATTCCAATGGCTCCTCAATCGGCTCCTCCACCAGCATGGGTGGGAAGCCAATGAAAACCGTTCTGGAGGAAGCATTCCTCCCCGGTTGGAAGGAAGCGATACAACTCATGAAAAAGGGTGAGACCCGCCGTTTCTGGATCCCCGAGGAACTCGGTTTCCCCGGTGGCAACGGACCAAAAGGCACGCTCACTTTTGATATTGAGCTGATTAGTTTCAAGCTCGCACCTGCTGCGCCCGAGGTTCCCTCGGATGTCGCCGCTCCTCCGGCAGATGCTCTGAAGACCGAGTCCGGACTCGCCTACAAGGTCCTCAATAAAGGAACCGGCGAGAAGAAGATCACCGAGGCCGACCGCGTCATGGTCCACTACGCCGGATGGATGACTGACGGCAAGATGTTCGATAGCTCCATCCCGCGTGACGAACTCTTCGAGGTTAACATGCGTGGCGGAGTGATTCCGGGCTGGCTTGAAGGTCTCAAGCTCATGGTTAAGGGCGAGAAGACCCGCTTCTGGATTCCTGCCAATCTCGCTTACGGAGAGACCCCGCGCCGCCCCGGTGGCCCTGCAGGATTGCTGGTATTCGATATCGAGGTTGTCGATGTCATCTCACCAACTCCTCGGCCTAAGATCGAGGCCGTGACCCCACCGATCGAGATCCCGGCTCGTAAGCCTTCTGAGAAGGCCGAAAAAGCTGAAGAGAAGCCTGCTGAAAAAGAGGCTCCCAAGGGCGAGTAAGGAAAGCATTCCTCTTCCATTAAAATTCCAAGCCCTGTCCCGCCATTCCAGCGGGCAGGGCTTTTTTTATCGGAAGTCTCCACGTAGTCTTTTTTCAACATGAAGCTCCTCCTCTTCTTTTTCTCCATCACCTGCCTCCTCGGCCAGGAAACCGCCCCCACGGTCTTCGCCAAGTGGAAGGATAAGGTCGATCCCTCAGTGGATCGCGGGCTGCAATACCTCGCTCGCGTGCAAGAGCCGGATGGCAGCTACCCCGGAGGCTACGGTGATTCCTGCGGTATTCCCGCCCTCGCAGGCATGGCCTTTCTCTCACGAGGACATCTCCCGACCGAGGGCCCCTACGCTAACTCGCTGAATAAGATCATCGACTTCCTCCTCGGTCGCCAGGATCGCGATGGCCTCTACACGGGCGGCCAATATGGCAGCGGGCCGATGTATGGTCACAATATAGCCACTCTTTTTCTTTCGGAGGTCTCGGGAATGGTCGATCCCCAGCGTCAAAAGAAGATCAATTCCTCCCTCCCACGAGCCCTCAAGCTCATCCTCCGCGCTCAGGCGGTCGAAAAAAGTAAACGTCACCAAGGCGGGTGGCGTTATCAACCGACCTCTACCGATTCCGACACCTCATGCTCCGGCTGGGCTCTCATGGCGTTGCGCTCCGCTAAGTTGAATGGGGCAGAAGTGCCGGACAAGGCCATCGCTGATGCCGTGGCCTATCTCTATCAGAATTACTCGCGGAAGAACGGCCACTTCGGATATTCCAGTCCACACAATCAGAAAAATTCCCTCACCGGAATGGGTCTCCTCTGCCTCGAACTCTGCGGCGAGCATGGCAAGCCGGAGACGATCAAAGCAGCCGACTTCATCCTTCAAAACTTCCGCAGCCTTCCCGGAAACCAATTCGAATTCTATGGGAACTACTACAATGCCCAGGCTATGTTTCAAATTGGCGGGAAGTATTGGGAGACCTATGCCGACTGGATGTATCAGACTTACCTCGATAAGCAAAAGGAGGATGGCTCCTGGTATAGCAAGACTGCCGGAGACGTCTACGGGACCTCATTGATGACTCTCGCCTTCACCGTGCCGTATCGACAGCTCCCGATCTATCAGCGGGATGAAACTGTCGATGAAGACTAAGCGGGGTGGGGGAAATCATCCCTTAATCTCCATCAACATCTGCGCGTTATTCGGAAACTTCTTCATAAAGAAGAGGAGCCGCTCCATCGCCTCAATCGGCTTATGCCCGGCTAGTCCACGCCTTACCATATAGAGTTTCTTCAGCGTCATTTCCGGGAGCAGGAGCTCCTCACGGCGCGTGCCGGATTTGAAGATATCGGCTGCCGGATAGACATAGTGCTCCGCAATTCGGCGATCCAGCACCAGCTCCATGTTGCCGGTGCCCTTGAATTCTTGGAAGATCGCTTCATCAGCCTTAGAGTTCGTCTGAATGAGCGCCGTCGCCATGATCGTCAGCGACCCGGCCTCGCGGGTATTCCGCGCCGCTGCGAAAAGCCTGCGAGGCATCTCCAGAGCTCCAGCCACAATGCCACCGGACTGGTAGCCGCGTCCCCGGCTCTGCTTGTTCCCGCCCATATTGTTATTATAAGCGCGGGCCAGGCGGGTGATGGAGTCCATCAGGATGAAAACGTGCTGGCCGGCCTCCACGAGACGCTTCGCCCGCTCCACACACAGCTCCGCAAGCCGACAGTGATTACGCGGTGATTCATCATTCGAGCTAGCATAGATTTCGGCATCTGGAAGCTGGCGACGGAATTCCGTCACCTCCTCCGGGCGCTCATCGACCAGCAGGATGATGAGGTGAATGTGTTCCTCATGCCGCTCCTGCACGGCCTGCGCCATGTGGAGCAGTAGGGTTGTCTTGCCGGAGCGGGGAGGGGAGACAATGAGTCCCCGCTGGCCGCGTCCGACTGGCATCATGAGATCTACCAGACGCGTGGTGAATCTTTCCGGCGTGGTTTCGAAGCCTATGAGTTTGGAGGGATTGACCGCCTTCAGCTCTTCAAAGGCCGGGAGCTTGCGCGCTTCCTCCGGTTTCATGTCATTAATCGAGGTAACCTCGGTCATCTGCGGACCTCGGGTGGAATTACGAGCGATTCCTTTAATCCACACCCCGGCGCGGATGCCGTGCTTTCGGATGAGATCGGGCGGGACAAAGACGTCCTCTTTCCGCTGCTCGAAGTCCTGATCCTGTTTCCTGAGAAAACCGAATCCCTTCGGGGCGATTTCAAAGAGGCCGTCCACCTCCATCGGCTCGCTGGTGAATTCAAAAGGCTTCCGGTCGCGCTCGCGATTTTCTCGGCCACCCTCGCTACCTCCATCGCGGCGTCCGTATCCCCGCACCCGGCCTTGTTTGGCTTCTCCTCCGTGGCCACCACCACTGCCTTTGTTGCGATTCCGGTTGCGGTTACGATTCCGGTTATTGCGGCGTCGTCCGTTGTTACCGCCGTCACTTGATTGGCGGGACTGGGCGTGTGCGGAGTCAGAGTCGGGAGGAGTCATACGTGATGGGAAATGAAAAAAGAAAAACTGGGAGGGGGCCGGCACCATCAGTCACCACAGCAGACTCATGGATTCGGATCTCGGGATGAAATCCGATCAGGAACGAGTGAGGGTTCATTGATCGATCAATGATGACCTCATTCCCTGAATCCCGGCATGCGGCACGGTGACTTCGCGGAACGGTGGAAGATCTCACGATGGGGCTGCGGACTTATTGACCGGGACTCATAATAAGTCCTCGAAAAGTGCCAGCAGGGTCGGAAATCTCCCGGAGTGCGAAAGATGGAAGGGGAGGAAATTTTCCTCCCACGACCTTCAACTGCCGAGACCCTGTTCGGGATTGCCTGTAAAATCAACGATTAATTCACCTTCCGCGATTATCGAACTTTCGTAGGTTTTCCCTTGACGAAGGGAGCAATTTTCTTAGCTTCCGCGTCCCGATTTCTGACTTTTCACCATCATGCCCCGCGACATCATCATCCTGGAATGCACTGAGGCCAAGGCCGAAGGCAAGCCCACTTCCCGCTACACCAGCACCCGTAACAAGAAGAGCCTTAACACTCCGGGCCGTCTCGAGAAGGTGAAATTCAATCCTTTCCTGAATCGCCGCACGCTTCATCGCGAGCTTCGCTAGTCCTCTTCACTACCAGAATACTTTAAGATCATGTCTGAGCCTAAGACCATCCAGCGCCGGATTAACTTCCGTAAGCACAACAAGTCGATGACCACGAAGCGTCTCGACCTGCCTTTTGAGAAAATCAGCTACCACAATCCTGAAATTCTCGCGAAATTCACCACGGAGACTGGTCGCATCCTCCCGCGCAAGGTCACCGGAGTCTCCGCTAAGATGCACCGTGCCATCACCCGCGAGATCAAGCGCTCCCGCGCCGTCAATCTCATGCCGTAAATCGGGTGGTTTCACCGAAACACTTTTGGAAAGCCCGTCCGGATCATCTTCGGACGGGTTTTTTATTCTACCGAATTAATACTCCAAGACCCATATTTCCCTCATGAGCGAGCTGACAGACACCCAGAATGAGCACGATGACCGGCAGATCGCCATTGATCGCGTCGGGGTCAAGGCCCTTCGTTTCCCTCTCATAGTGAAGGATAAGGGCGGTTCGGAGCAGCGCACTGTCGCCACCTGTGCCCTCGCCGTCGATTTACCTCATCACTATAAGGGCACCCACATGAGCCGCTTTGTGGAAGTGCTAAATTCCCACGGCAATTGCCTCTCGGTCCGAGAGATGGCCGGGCTCCCTAAAGAGCTTTTGGAGCGCCTCGACGCCCGTCGCGCCCACGTTGAGTTCGAGTTTCCTTTCTTCAAAAGTAAACCCGCCCCCGTTACCGGGAAGGAAGGCATGATGGACTATCAGATTAAATTCGAGATCGAGGCCGAGAAAGATGGCCCCACCGACTTCATCGTTACCGTCATGGTCCCGGTCGCCACCCTCTGCCCTTGCTCGAAGGCCATCAGCTCTTACGGCGCGCACAATCAGCGTGGAATTGTGACTTACTCGGTCCGCTTCAAGAACCCGGTCTGGATTGAAGACCTCATCGCCCGTGTCGAATCCTCCGCCAGCTGCGAACTCTACAGCCTCCTAAAGCGCCCCGACGAAAAAGAAGTCACCGAACGCGCTTATGATAATCCCGTCTTCGTCGAGGATCTAGTCCGAAACGTCGCCGCCGCCTCCAATGCCGACTCGGAAATCCGCTGGTATCGCGTCGAGGCCGAGAACTTCGAGTCCATTCATAATCACAATGCCTACGCCGTCATTGAGAGTGGTGATTTGGCCTAGTCAGTCTCTGAGCCCACCGCATGATCTTTTTTGGCCGCAGCGCTAGCGCCTTTGCGGTTCAATTCTGCCCGCCTCCAAATGAGCGGAAAATTATAAAGGTCATTTACCACACAAATGTTAGAAGCCTTCTCGTTCCAATCATAGAACGAAGACTTT
>CALBVA010000319.1 GCA_937969125.1 uncultured Verrucomicrobiales bacterium
GCTATGGATGCGGGCCGGAGTGTTCTTGTGCGTCCACTCAACATATCCTTCAATCTAAGATTTTCTCAGCAACAGTGGTGTTGATGGGGACGGGCCTTTTGGCCTACGCTCTGCGAGCGGCTTACAAAAACCAGACAATGGCGAAAATCTTGGTAGGCCCGGTGGGACTTGAACCCACGACCAATCGATTATGAGTCGACTGCTCTAACCACTGAGCTACAGGCCCTTATAAGTTTTTTGATGAATTGTCTAACTGTTTTTTGAAGCCGTTTCTAGCAGTTTTAGCGAGAAGCATTATGAGCTCCTTGCTCTAACTTGCTGATTTACGGTTCTATTTCCAGATTTCTCGGAGGACGGGAGTCATTAGGAAATGGCTCCCGTCCCCCGGCGGGTGGAGATTCCCACGGGTTGACAGAGGAAGCAAGCTTCCGCAAACACCTGACGTGAATTTTTCCGTGATCCTTCAGGCCGTGATTCCGGTCTATCTCCTCGCGGGTGTCGGGCTGTCACTGAGAGCCTTTAAGGTGGTGACTCCAGAGATGGAGAAGGGGATGCTGAAGTTGGTCATTCATTGTCTCTATCCCTGTCTCATTCTTGATAAAATGCTCGGGAATGATCTCGTCCGTCAGGCCGATGTCCTGGCGTGGGGAATCGGGCTGGGCTTCGGATTGATCATCGTGGGTATGCTGGTGGCGTGGCTCGCCGGATTAGTGGTGGGATTGAAACCAGGCAATGGACGCCGGACTTTCTGCCTCGCGGCGGGGGTGCAGAACTACGGGTATATGGCCGTTCCCATCCTGGCCGCACTCTTTGTGGTGGATGGGGATGATCGAGTGCTGGGAGTGCTCTTTTTACACAGCCTTGGCGTGGAAATCGCGATCTGGGTGATCGGGATTATGCTGATGACAGGTTCGGTTTTTGGAAACCCGAGGCTACTGATTAATGGCCCCGTTGTGGCGGTGATCCTGGGGGTGCTGTTGTCCTCGACTGGCGGCTGGCGATACCTCGATGCCTCCGGTGGCGGCATCACCGGTGCGGTGATCCGGCAGACGATGTCGTGGCTAGGGGCCTGCGCTTTTCCGATCGGGCTCCTCCTTATCGGCGCGACGATGTATGACTTGGTGGGGAAGGAGAAGTTGTCGGCGAAGGTCACGGTCAGCTCTCTGGTCGTGCGCTTGGTCATCATGCCGATGATCCTTCTCGCGGTAGCCCGCTGGCTTCCATTGATTCCGGAGCTGCGGCAGGTGTTGGTGGTGCAGGCTGCCATGCCGGCTGCGGTCACGCCCATCATTGTGGCGCGTCATTACGGTGGCAGTCCCGCCGTTGCGGTGCAGACCGTCATTGCGACCTCGGCGGTAGCGCTGATCACGATGCCGCGATGGATCGACTGGGGAATAAAGTTCGTCTTTGGCGGGTGAGATTGACCGCTCAGTTTTTCTCACCCGCGATGCGGGTAACACGCCAGATATCGCTCTTCTCCAGATCGACAATGAGCGTCCAATTTTGGCGAATGTCATTCCGCTTGGTGATAAAGACTCGTGCTGCGAGATCGAGGACGGCCTGAGCCTGATTACCTTTGATCCTCAGGCTGCGCTCGCCTTCGGTAATCGTGCAGCTGGCGGAGAATTGGTGGAGCATCTCGATGCTGGAAATGATGTCTTCGAGCGGTAGCGGGCCATTGGGAATGGGATCGGGGCCTGAAAATTCCACCTCATCCGTGGCGAAGACCTCGCGGAGTGCTTCGCGGACGTCCTCAGGCTTCCGCAGGCTGATCTTCTTATGCTCGATGTTCATCAACATCTGATCGAGCTGGCGGTGGATCTGTTGCTCATCCTGGGAGGAGTGCCACACGTAGCCTCCGCCGATGAGGGTGAGGAGAAGAAGTCCGAGGATGATGAGATTGCGTCGGCTCATGGTAACTAGCGATTCGGGGCGAGCTGGAAGGTGAACCCCTTAAGGTATTCTGTCTCGGGCAAGGTCGCGATGATAGGATGATCAAGCCGCTGTTGGTGGTTATCGATCAGGCGGAGAGTGCGCTTGGCATCGACTGCCGCGTCCTGGAGGCTGCCGAGGAAAAGTTCCCGCGTTGCGTGGTGGGAGCAGCAAAAGGTGGCGAGGATACCGCTGTCATTCAGCATGCGCAGCGCGCGGAGGTGGATCTCCTTATACCCGCGCATCGCGTCCTTCACCGTTTTCTTATTCCGCGTGAAGGAGGGCGGATCGAGGATGATGAGGTCGTAGGTTTCTTCATGGCGGCGGAGGAAATCGAAGGCATTTGAGGTGACGGTATCAATCGTCACTCCGCTTAGTTCGGCGTTCCGCTTAGTGGCCGCAGTGGCGCTTTCCGAGATGTCGACCGCGAGGACCGATTCTGCTCCGGCCTTCATGCTGGCGAGGCCAAAGCCACCCTGATTGCAGAAGACATCCAGCACCTTTTTCCCGACGGCGTGTTTCGCGACTGACCCGTAGCACTCCATGATATCGAGGTAGAGGCCGGTTTTTTGTCCGTTGGCGGGATCGATTTCGAAGATCGATTCGCCGTGCTCCACGGTGAAGGGCTCCGGTTGGCTGCCATGGAGCATGCGGATTTCATCTTCCAATCCCTCCGCTTTTCGCATCGAGGAATCATTCCTCAGAGTGATCGATTCCGGCTTCAGAAGTGCCACCAGAACCGAGGCAATAAGGTCCTTCCGCTGGTCCATTGCCAGGGTGGTGGTTTGCAGCACCAGATGCGGTCCGTATTGATCGAGGATGAGGCCGGGGAGCCCGTCGGATTCGCTCCAGATCAGGCGGCGGAGTTTTTCATCGATCGCGAGCGAGTCACGGTAAGCAATGGCTTGACCGATGCGGCGGGTGAAAAATTCCTCATCCAGCTTCTGCTTCCGGCGCGAGATGCGGCGGGCTACGATCTGAGAATTGGGATTATAGATCGCGGTGCCCAGTGGGCGGTCTTTGAAATCCTTTAGCGTGATGACATCGCCCGGCTGCGGATCGCCGAAGGTCTTTTGAATTTCCGAGGAGTAGATCCACTCGTGACCGTGAAAAATCCGTGCGCGTGGTTTGATGATCAGTCCGGGCATGGCGGAAGAGAAGGGCAGGGGAGGAGTAAGATCAAGATCAACACCGCCATCCATCAGTGATAAGATCAGGTATGAGGGACGAGGCATTGCAGTTTTCATCAAAATCGCTTTATTTCTTCCCAGCAGCCTGCCTGATCAAGAATGAGCGATAGTCCTACTTCAAAGTCCGCCCCCAATGTGCCCCGTCCCATACGATTGGATCCTTCGAAAATCTACCTTCCAGAGAGCAAGACGGATTCCATGTTCGAGAGCGCGGGTGAGTTCGTGAAGCCGGGTGAAATTGGCCGGAAATCGACCCCGCCACCTCCGAAAGTCGGTTTTAGGAAACCGGCAACTCTGGACCCGGCTGCCGTATATGGATCGATTGGCAAAAATGAAAAGCCAGCTCCACCGAAGCCGACCGTTCCGAAACCCTCCGCGCCTTCCTTCCGCGCTCCGAAGGTGAAGCCGGTGCCATTGAATTCCGCAGCTGTTTACCCTGGTCCCTCAATTTCACCTAAAGCTGCTAAAAAATCTGAAGCTCCCAAGGTCACCCCGCCCGCAGCGAAGGCCAAGATTCCGCCCGTGAAGCCTCAGTTCGCCCAGTCCGGGAACAAGCCCGAGGCAGCGCCAAAAGCTGCTCGCCCCGAGCTTCCTAAAACCGAAGTCGCCGAGAGCGCCCACTCCGATATCGAGGTTCTCGGCCCTGAAACTAAAAACGACTCCCGCTCCACCCAGCTCAGCACACAACAGACCAATCAAACCACGGTTAGCAAGTGGGCCTTTTGGCGGCGTCCCTCGAAGCGGGATCAGCAGCTTGCGCGCATCAGCGAAGGTTACGTGGAGATGGTGGATCTCGTCCGCGCGATGCGGAACCAGCTGGAATCGCAGAACGAGAATAACATTATTTTGCGGGAATCGCTCGCCCACCTCCCGAAGGCGGTCGAGGGCTTGCAAAACTTCAGCAAATCCCAGGAGTCCGTCGGCCAAGCCTTGGAAAAGGTGCACGGCCAGATGGTTCGCTACACCGAAAAGGACGAGAAGCTCGCCGACTCCATGAATGGTTTCAATAACACCCTAAAAGGGATGGATGACACCAGTAAGGCCAGTATCAAAACCTTCGATCGGGTCCAGGAGCGCATGCGCGATTCTGACATCCGCATGGAGAATCTTTTCCAAAACGTGCAGGCCTCCGAGGAGAAGGTCAGCGACACCATGGTCCGCCTTCAGCGAAATATGGCCATCATGCAGATCTTCTTCCTCGTCTGTCTGCTCGGCGCCATCGGAGCTCTGATATTCACTTTGATGAAGAAAGCCGCCGACGAGGAGAAGGTCGCTCCGAAACCGAAACAAGAAGAGGTCTCCGTGACCAGGCCGGCGACCCCGGCCACTGGCGATGCCAATGAGACCCCGGTCCGTGCTCCCCGCACGATTGGTGAGTAAGAGGAGCAATTGACAACCCGATTTCAGGGCAGGGGACTTTGTGAAATTTTTCACAAAGTGTTTGAGACCCGTTCGCGTGAGGCTATCCTCCGGCCCGAAGCCACCTTCCGCCATGTCGCAAGATACCCTCACCACCCATGCCGCCTACGACTCGAAGATCGAGGGCAACATCGTCTTTACGCGTCTCGATGCCGCGATCAACTGGATGCGGAAAAACTCCCTCTGGCCCATGCCAATGGGGCTCGCCTGCTGTGCTATCGAGCTGATGGCTACCGCGAGTTCGCGCTTCGATATCTCCCGTTTCGGCGCTGAGGTGATGCGCTTTTCCCCGCGTCAGGCTGACGTCATGATCGTGGCCGGCACTGTCACTTATAAGATGGCCCTCGCTGTGAAGCGGATCTGGGACCAGATGCCCGAGCCAAAGTGGTGCATCGCCATGGGTGCCTGCGCCTCCTCCGGCGGGATGTATCGTAGCTACGCTGTCCTCCAGGGAATCGACCGCCTCATCCCTGTGGATGTTTATATTTCTGGTTGTCCGCCACGCCCCGAAGCCCTCATTGAAGGCCTCATGAAGCTCCAGCGGAAGATTGAGGGCGAGGAATCCTTCAAAGCTCAGAAGGCCGAGCCGCAGCACGTCGCGATCAACGCCTGATTTTCATCTCTTAATAATTTCCGGCCTAGAACCATGAGTATTACTGCCGATCTTCAAGCCCTCGGACTGACCGACACCGTCGAATTCCGTGGCGAAACCACTGTCAATGTGGGCCTCACTTCACTGCACTCCACTCTTGGGAAACTGAAGGAGCAGGGTTACGAAATGCTGCTCGATATCAGCAGTCTCGACCACATGGGTGAGGCACCGCGCTTCGAGATGGTTTACGAACTAGCCACTCTCGATGACTCAAAGCACGTTCGCGTGAAAGCAAAAGTTGCCGAGGATGTCGAGGTTCCCACCGCTACTGATCTCTGGAAGACCGCCAACTGGCATGAACGTGAAGTCTATGACATGATGGGCATTAAGTTTGCCGATCATCCGCAGATGGAGCGCATTCTCATGTGGGAAGGCTTCCCGTATTTCCCTCTTCGCAAGGACTTCCCGCTCGCCGGTAAGGAAAGCGAAATGCCGGACGTCGCCTTCAGCGGTGTCGCCCCCCTGGAGGGCGGCCCCTTCGTTACCAGCCCCGGCTCTACCCGCGAAAGCGGCGAGCCCCGCGCAAAAGGCGAGAGCTAAAGTGGCACGATCCGTGTCCCGGTCGTGTTCGCTTCGCTAGCTAGCCTCCTCCGCTTGCTAAAGCACGTATCCGCCCCTAGCCTCCGGCCGTGCGAAAGACCGGAGTGCAGCGACTGGCCCTGACCTCGATCATTCTTCTGATCGTCATCATTTTTGCAGGTGCTGTCGTTCGCGTCACCGGCTCCGGCCTGGGCTGTCCGGACTGGCCGACCTGTTGGGGGAAATTGATCCCGCCAACTTCGGTCGACCAGATTGACCGTGAGAAGCTTGCTGCAGACATCATCAAATTTAAGGAAAAGGCTCCCCGCTATGGCCGCGACCCAGATGAAATTACCGTCGATTCCCTCCTCACTAAATTCGATGCCACCCAGACCTGGATCGAATACCTCAATCGCCTTATCACACTTCCGCTCACGCTCGTCACTTTTATCCTCATGATCGCGTGCCTCCGCACTGGTCGTTTTAGGCGGGAGGGGGTCGCTTCCTTCGCCCTCGTCATCATCAGCGCCTTGGTTGGAATTCTCGTCGTCGCCACCGGACTGAATACCGCAGTCATCACCCTGCATTCCGCTCTCGCCTTCGCCCTCCTCTTCGTCCTCACCTATATCCTCTGGGCAGATGCCCCGGCGAATGAGTCCCGCCACTCCATCCCGGAGGCGACTCGCCCTCAGGTCATGGTTCTCCTTGCCTGCGTTATTATCGAGTGGATTCTCGGCTCGCAAATTCGCGAGATCACCGATCATCTTCAGATGCAATACGGTGTCGATTCACGACCGTCTTGGATCGGAAAGATCGCCGACTCCTGGTGGTTCGTCATCCACCGCAGCTTTTCTTGGTCCATCCTCCTCGCCGCCCTCTGGCTGGGCCGGAAGGTCGGGTGGCGGGGCTTCGTCCCGCGCCTTGTCCTCACCCTCGTCTTCATCCTCATGATTATGGGAGTCATTCTCTCCCAGGTCGGCATCCACGCTGTGGTGCAGGTCCTCCATGTCGGCCTCGCCGGCATCCTCATCAGTGCCGTCTTCTACTGGTGGCTCGCCGCCGCTCCGGCTAAAAAACCTCTCCCCGAACTCACGCGTGCCTGATTCCGAGACTGCTTTCCATAAGCGCACCTTCCGGCTCGAATGTCTCCGCTCCGCCCCGGCGGGTGTCATTGAGACCCTCAGCACCACCTTCTCCATCCTCATCGCGAACCGCGTCTTCCAGGCCAGTGACATGGCCAAGGCCTCCCTCGTCGCGCTTCCCAGCCTTGGTCTTCTTCTTAGCCTCTTCGTCGTCCAGGCCGTCCGCCGCTCCGGTCTCTCAGTTAATGCTACCCTCGCCGCTATCCTTTCAGTTTCCGGCGGTGGATTCATCATCGCCTCTTTCGCCGGGGATCGCTTTGACCTCTACCTCCTCGGCATGGTCATCGCCCTCATCACACTGACCCTGAACCTCCCGCTTTTCTCGCAGATTTATCGAAAACACTACCCGACCAAACGGCGCGGTGGCCTCTTCTCCATCACCGCCTTCCTTCGGAAGTTTTTCGCGATCGGTGCCGCCGTCATCTTTGGCTGGATGCTCAGCGAATCACTGGATCACTACCCGATCCTTCTCCGCATCTACGCCGCCGCTTCCTTTCTGATGGCCATCTTGGTCCTCTCCATGGAGCGGGTGAACATCGGGCGGTCCAGCTCGGTGAAACTCTTCGATGCTTTCCGACACGTCGGCGAGGACGATCAATTCCGCCACCTCCTCATCTCCTGGATGATCCTCGGCTTGGGCAATCTTCTCTCCTACTCCCTCTTTGTGGAATACATTTCAAATAAGGACTACGGCTTTGATCTTGATGAAGGCGAGGTCAGCTTCATCACCACCGTCATTCCGGAATCCCTCTTCTTCCTCTGCGTCCTCCTCTGGGGGCGGCTCTTTGATGGCATGAATTTCTACCGCCTCCGCTGCCTCATCAATGTCATCTTCGCCCTCGGCATCCTCTTCTACTTTCTAGGAAACGGAATATGGGCGCTCCATATAGGTATCGCCCTTCACGGCATCGCTAGGGCAGGGGGGAACGTCATCTGGAGCCTCTGGGTCACGAAGTTTGCCCCCGCCGAACACGTTGCCGAATACATGAGCGTCCACACTTTTCTCACCGGCTGCCGTGGCGTTGTTGCTCCCTTCATCGCCTTCTGCCTCGCCTCCACCTTCGGTCCTGCCTGGGTTGGTGCCCTCGGCGCCAGCCTCATCTTCATCGCCACTGCGATGTTGATTCCGAACATAAAATCACAAGATCAGAGCTTGCCAAAATCTCCGTGAGCAATTACTTCCCTGCCGTCGCTTGGAAATGAGTATTTCATCCTGATCGACAAAAGCCGCCTTAGCTCAGTTGGTAGAGCTACTGATTTGTAATCAGTAGGTCGACGGTTCGAGTCCGTCAGGCGGCTCCACTTTCGAAGCCCGTTAATTCATAATGAGTTAGCGGGTTTTCTCGTTTTAAGGGGATCAAAATGCTAACAGTGCACTAGCTTTCAGTGAGTGTCAGAGAGGTTTCAAATTACTTTGTTTCTCCTCCCTCTGTCAAAACGGCATCGAGTCCCGTCTTGCTCAAGAGCTC